>NZ_JAPDBE010000006.1:75901-146070 GCF_027705025.1 Aeromonas sp. D3
CGCCCGTAGCTCAGCTGGATAGAGTACCTGGCTACGAACCAGGTGGTCGGAGGTTCGAATCCTCCCGGGCGCACCATACAGATAGCCTCGACTTAGGTCGGGGCTGTTTTTTTATGTGCCGGAGCTGGCCAGACAGCCCTTGATGCCTGGCAACATGACCAATCGTCCCCTTTCTCTCCCCTCATCTATGGGTTTCCACCCGGTCTCACCCTTACGTTCACCTCGTCCTGCTGATCCCCCTCAATACCTTGCACCATAGCGCCATGCTGCGCTCCTCTGCCAAATAGCGGGATGAGCCAAGCCGATGGGCAAGCGTGGCAGGCTCGACGTGACGAGACCCGTAGAGCTGCGGCCAATAAAAAAGGATGCCGCAGCATCCTTTTTCTCACACCTGTTCAGAGACTCAGCTTTTCAGCCATTTGCGAATGCGGTTGGCATCGCCGATGGGGGTGCGCTTGCCCACAGAGTTGAGCAGTACTATGGCCAGCTCACGGCTGTCGGGTTTGGCGCGCATCACCAGACAGCGGCCTGCCTCATCGGTGAAGCCCGTTTTGGAGAGGCGCACACCCCAGTCAGGGTTCTTCACCAGCGGGTTGGTGTTGTTGAACATCAGGCGATAGGCGGGGGTACTGAAGCGCATATCCCGGTTTGCATCCTGAGTGAACTGGCGGATCAGCGGCTGGCGATAGGCGGCGGAGACGAGCTTGGCCAGATCCTGGGCGGTGGAGACGTTGCGCGTCGACAGGCCGGTGGAGTCGTGGAAGCGGCTGTTGCGCATGCCAAGCTGCCTGGCTTTGTTGTTCATGGCGCGGATGAAGGCCTGGCGGCCGCCGGGATAGTGGCGTGCCAGAGCCGAAGCCAGGCGGTTTTCGGAGGACATCAAGGTCAAATGCAGGGCATCACGGCGCGTCACCTTGGTGCCGAAACGGATGCGTGAATAGGTATGCTTGACGTTGTCCCTGTCATTCTGATCTATGGTCAGGGTCTGGTTGAGGTTCTGTCGCCCCTCCAGTACCACCAGCGCCGTCATCAGCTTGGTCAGCGAGGCGATTGGCCGAACCCGGGTGGCGTTCTTCTGATACAGAATCTTGCCCGTGTTGACGTCCACTACAAGGGCACTGCTCGATCGCAGTTGCAGTTTGGCCGGGTTGGGGGCAGCCAATGCTGCTGGCAAACCCAGCAGTCCAACCAATGCATATACCAGCGCCATTGCGCTAACCCGACACCGCATACTACCGACTCCGTTTACATCGAAAAAAAAGGCGCTAAATTCACGCATTTTTACTCTGGTTTTACAAGGGTGCCCGTGGGAATTCGCCACTATTTTGGTAAAAAAAGAGCCATCTTGCGATGGCTCTGTTCGTTTGACTCAATCCCGTGGGAGAACGGCTTTGCGTTTGCTCAGCCAGCGCCAGAGCAGGGCGACAATGCCCCCCAGCAAGAGCACCAGCGGCAGGTAGAGAATGATGCTGAGAAACTGTGACTCATACTGGGCTGCAAGCTTGGTGTGGCTCAGGTAGTAACCCAGCCCGACCAGCGGGCAGATCCACATGATGGAGCTGATCAGATTGACGATGAGAAAGCGCCCCTGGGGGATCTCGGTCGCTCCGACGATATAGGGATAGGCAGTGCGTACGAAAGCAATATAGCGGGCAGTGATCAGGGTCAGGATGCCGTACTTGTCCAGCAGATAGAAGACCTTCTCCTTGTGCCTCTCTTCCACATGGGACAAGAGACGATGGTACATCTGGGTGTGGCCGAGGAAGCGACCCTGCATATAGCCCAGCCAGGTACCGATGAAGGTAGCCAGGATAAGTAGCGGCACTATGCTCAGGGAGAGCACATCCTGATAGATGAGTACCCCCGTGAGGATCAGCAGGCTATCCCCGGGCAAGAAGGCGGTAGGGATGAAGCCATTCTCCAGCACCAGAAACGTCAATAACACGCCGCAGACCATAAAGGCCATCTTGGGATCGGACAAGGTCACCAGATCCTGATGCATAAAGGCGTGAGCCAGTTGGTAAAACTGCTCCATTCTTGCAAACTCCGCAGGTTAGCTGGGTTGATCGAGCAAAGGCATGGCGATCACCTTGTCGATGCGCAGACCATCCATGTCAACAATTTCCAGTTGCCACTGTTCCAGTGTGACCAGATCTCCGATCCTGGGAACACGGCCAAGGAGCAGCATAATAAGCCCTCCGAGGGTGTGGTAGTGATGTTTTTCTTCTTCCGGTAGTCGAACCAGTCCGAGGCAGTCCTTCAACTCCGGCAGGGGAATGAGGCCGTCCAGCAGCCAGCTGCCATCGGCTCGCTGGAATGCCCAGTTATCCTCGCTGTCTTCCTGCTGAAAATCGCCTGCCAGCGTCTCCAGCAGATCCTGCTGAGTGACCAGCCCCTGCAACTCGCCATATTCGTCCACTACCAGCACCATGTGCTCGGCGTGGGTGCGAAAATGGTTGAGCAGCTCGAGTCCGTTGAGGGTCTCCGGCAACAGGCTGCCATCCTGGGTCAGGGCCGCCAGATCGATGGGCTCCCCCTTGATGTAGGCGTGCAGCACCTTGCTGACGTTGATGATGCCCACCAGATCGGAAAGGCTGCCATCACAGACAGGGAAGAAGCTGTGGCGATACTCCACCAGTCGCTGTAGATTCACCTCCAGTGGCAGTGCGAGATCCAGATAACGGATGTCGCTGCGCGGCACCATCAGGGAGGCCAGGCTGCGTTCGTCGAGACGAAACACGTTGCGCAGCATAGTGTGTTCATGATCTTCGATGACCCCGGCTTCCGAGCCCTCCGCCAGCATGGCGTGGATCTCCTCCTGGGTCACGTTGGCACCACCATCCTGCTTGGCCTTGAGAATACGCAGGCTGGCGTTGGTGGAGGCCGACAGCAGCCAGACGAAGGGGCGCGTGATGGCAGCCAGCCACATCATGGGGCGGGCTACCAGACAGGCGAGGCGTTCGGCGTTGAGCTGACCGAGGCGTTTTGGCACCAGTTCACCGACAACGATTGAGAGGTAGGTGACGATGACGATCACCAGCACGGTCGCAAGCATGCTGCTGCTCTTGGCGGCCATGCCCCACTCCTGCAGCCAGAGCGCCAGCGGTTGGGCCAGCAGTGACTCGCCGTAGATGCCGTTGAGCAGACCTATGCTGGTAATGCCTATCTGGACGGCGGAGAGGAAGTTGGTCGGATCTTCGCTCAGTCTGAGGGCTATGGCAGCAGAACGACTCCCTTCGCTCGCCATCTTGCCGAGGCGGGCCTTGCGTGCGGTAACAATGGCGATTTCCGACATGGCAAAGACGCCATTGAGCAAAATCAATCCAAACAGGATCAATATTTCCATACTGCCACTGCACTCCCGATAGAAAAGATCGCTGGCAGTGTAATGAATTTGGGGGAAATTCGCTTGTGAAAGCAGGTGATTTGGCTCGCTAAATTTGTATGAAAATGTGAGCAAACCCGCAGGGATGGGGCAGATAAACAAAAGCCCCCTGTGAAAAGGGGGCTTTGTCAGGACTGCAGCCGACTTACAGGGCGGCGATCTCTACCTGCTGTGCCTCGAGCGTCACCAGCTGGGCACGGTACTCTTCCAGCTTCTCGCGCTCCTTGGCAATGACGGCTTCCGGTGCCTTGGCCACGAAGGCTTCGTTGCCGAGCTTGCCTTCGATACGGGCGCATTCACCGACCAGCTTGGCCACTTCTTTGGCCAGACGGGTCAGTTCGGCATCCTTGTCGATGAGGCCAGCCATGGGGATCATCAGCTCGGTGGCACCGATCAGCTTCTTCACCGACAGGGGGGGCACTTCGCCGTCCGCCAGTACGCGGATGGACTCCAGACGGGCCAGGGACTTGAGGAAAGCCTCGTTGTCACCGGCGCGCTGGGTGTCCTTGGCATCACATTTGAGCAGCACGTTCAAGGCCACGCTCGGCGCCACGTTCATCTCGGCGCGGATGTTGCGAATGCCGACGATAAACTCCTTCACCCACTCCTGATCCGCCATCGCAGCGTCGTCTACCTTGGCGGCATCGAACTGCGGGAAGGCTTGCAGCATGATGGTGTCGGCGTGCACGCCGGTCAGCGGCGCCACCGATTTCCAGATGGTTTCGGTGATGAACGGGATGATCGGGTGCGCAAGACGCAGCAGGGTTTCCAGCACAGTCACCAAGGTGTGACGGGTGGCGCGCTGCTCGGCCTCGGAGCCTTTGCCCAGTACCGGCTTGGTCAGCTCCAGATACCAGTCGCAGAACTGGTTCCAGATAAATTCGTACAGCACGCCAGCCGCGATGTCGAAGCGGTAGGTATCGAGCGCGGTGCGGAAGTCGTGGATGGCGACCTGCAGCTGGGACTGGATCCAGCGATCCGCCAGACTGAACTGCATTTCGCCGCCATTGCCTTGTGAAGAGAAGCCGCAATCCTGATCTTCGGTGTTCATCAGCACGTAGCGGGAGGCGTTCCACAGCTTGTTGCAGAAGTTGTTGTAACCGTCCAGGCGCTTCATGTCCCAGTTGATGTCACGACCGGTAGAGGCCAGCGCCGCAAGGGTGAAGCGCAGGGCGTCGGTGCCGTGAGCCTCGATCCCTTCCGGGAACTGCTTGGCGGTACGCTTGCCGATCTTCTCGGCCATCTGCGGCTGCATCATGTTGCCGGTGCGCTTCTCCATCAGGTCTTCCAGCGAGATGCCGTCGATCATGTCGAGGGGATCCAGCACGTTGCCCTTGGACTTGGACATCTTCTGGCCTTCTTCGTCACGGATCAGACCCGTGATGTAGACGGTCTTGAACGGGACTTGCGGCTGGCCGTTTTCGTCCTTGATGAAGTGCATGGTCATCATGATCATCCGGGCGATCCAGAAGAAGATGATGTCGAAGCCGCTCATCAGCACGTCGGTCGGGTGGAAGGTCTTGAGCGCTTCGGTGTTGTTCGGCCAGCCCAGGGTGGAGAAGGTCCACAGGGCGGAGCTGAACCAGGTGTCGAGCACGTCTTCGTCCTGACGCAGCACTGTCACGGACGGTATGCTGTGCTTGGCACGCACTTCCGCCTCGTCACGGCCCACGTAGACATTGCCGGCGTCGTCATACCAGGCCGGGATGCGGTGACCCCACCACAGCTGACGGGAGACACACCAGTCCTGAATGTCGCGCATCCAGGAGAAGTACATGTTCTCGTACTGCTTGGGCACGAACTGGATGCGGCCATCTTCCACCGCTTCGATGGCGGTCTTGGCCATCGGCGCCACGCGCACGTACCACTGGTCGGTCAGCATCGGCTCGATGGGCACGCCGCCGCGATCGCCGTAGGGCTGCTGCAGCACATGATCCTTGATTTCGGCCAAGAGACCCAGCTCGTCCAGCTTGGCGACAATCGCTTTGCGGGCAGCGAAGCGCTCCATACCGGCGAACTCGCTCGGCAGGGCGACGTCGTAGGCGGTGCTGGGGTTGCCGTTGGTGTCGACCACTTCGGCCTCGGCGCGCACGTGGGCGTCCAGGGTGAAGATGTTGATCATCGGCAGGTTGTGGCGCTTGCCCACTTCGTTATCGTTGAAGTCGTGAGCCGGGGTGATCTTCACGCAGCCGGTGCCCTTCTCCATGTCGGCGTGCTCGTCGGCAACGATGGGGATCAGACGGTTCACCAGTGGCAGCAGTATGTGCTGGCCGATCAGCGCTTTGTAACGGGGATCTTCCGGGTTCACGGCCACGGCGGTATCGCCCAGCATGGTTTCCGGACGGGTGGTGGCGACGATCAGGTGATCCTGACCCTCGGCGGTCTTGGCGCCGTTGGCCAGCGGATAGCGAAGGTGCCACATGTGGCCCTTGATCTCGCGGTTTTCCACTTCCAGGTCGGAGATGGCGGTGTTGAGCTTCGGATCCCAGTTCACCAGACGCTTGCCGCGGTACATGAGGCCATCTTCGTAGAGACGGACGAACACTTCCTGCACGGCGCTCGAGAGACCCTCATCCATGGTGAAGCGCTCGCGCTCCCAGTCCACCGAGTCGCCGAGGCGGCGCATCTGGCGGGTGATGGTGCCACCGGACTCTTCCTTCCACTGCCAGATCTTGTCGATGAAGGCATCACGGCCGTAGTCGTGACGGGTCTTGCCCTCTTCGGCGGCGATCTTGCGTTCCACCACCATCTGAGTGGCGATACCGGCGTGGTCGGTGCCCGCCTGCCACAGAGTGTTCTTGCCCTGCATGCGGTTGTAGCGGATCAGGGTATCCATCAGGGTTTGCTGGAAGGCGTGACCCATGTGCAGGCTGCCGGTGACGTTCGGCGGCGGGATCATGATGCAGAAGGAGTCTTTGCTGGTGTCGCCGTGGGGCTTGAAGTAACCCTGGGCTTCCCAGTGCTGATAGAGCGCCTGTTCGATGGCGTTGTGATTAAAAGTCTTTTCCATGGTCTCGCCGTAATCTGGATGGATGGAGTCTGGTGTTGATTCGTCGTGGATCGAGGGTGGTGCAGTCAGGGCTGCGCCGGATCCGGTGCGGCAAGGACGGGCTGATCCCTCATCTCGAGGGCATGGCCTGCCTGGCGATAGTGCTTGTAGCGCTCGCGGGCTTGCTGCTTTTGCGTTTCGTCAGTGGGGACAAAATCTACCACTTGAGCGAAGTGTCCTGCAAACAAAGGTGTCTCTCTGGCCAGATTGATGAGGCGGGCGTAGCGCCGTTTCGGCGGCTGATGACCTATCTCCACCGGCGCCTGACCGCTCTCGCCTTGCAACTGGTGCGGCACGAAACGCTCCGGTGGCAGTTGCCACAGCAGCTCGTCCAGGCGCAGGGCCTGGGTCTCATCGTCGCAAAACAGGTAGAGGTGGCCTGCGCCCCACGACTCGGCCGCCAGTTGGCAGGCGAGCCGTTCGACGGCGCTGGCCTGTGCGTCATCCTGTTCGTTCATCAGGTAAAAAGTCACTTGGCTCATCAGGTTGATCCCGTTTTGCGGTGACGGACTATTGACCGCCGAAGAGGCTGACAGGGAGTTTTCCCGCCTGCTGCTCACTGATTCAAGAATGAAACAAGGAAGAGGCGGGCCTCTTCCTTGTGGTACTGGGCAACTCCCGGGCTTCCGATGCATTCATCGAAAGGGGCAGGGGAGTTACTCTTTTTCTTCGATATCCACGCCTGCCCGGTTGAGCAGGAACTGGGTCAGCAGGGGAACCGGACGACCGGTGGAGCCTTTGTCCTTGCCACTCTTCCAGGCAGTCCCGGCGATATCCAGGTGGGCCCAGTTGTACTTCTTGGTGAAGCGTGACAGGAAGGCGGCAGCGGTAATGGTGCCGGCCGGACGCCCGCCTATGTTGGCCATGTCGGCAAACGGGCTCTCCAGCTGTTCCTGATACTCGTCGAACAGCGGCAGGCGCCAGGCGCGATCGCCAGCCTGCTCGGAGGCATTGAGCAGTTCGTGAGCCAGCGGGTTGTGGTTGGCCAGCAGACCCGTGGTGTGGTGACCCAGCGCTATGATGCAGGCACCGGTCAGGGTGGCCACGTCGATGACGGTCTCGGGATCGTAACGGTCCACATAGGTCAGCGCATCGCACAGCACCAGACGGCCTTCCGCATCCGTGTTCAGCACTTCAATGGTCTGGCCGGACATGGAGGTGAGGATGTCACCCGGGCGATAGGCGTTGCCACCCGGCATGTTCTCGCAACCCGCCAGTACGCCGATGACATTGATGGGCAGCTGCAACTGTGCCAGGGCATGCATGGTACCGAGCACGGAGGCGGCGCCGCCCATGTCGTACTTCATCTCGTCCATGCCTTCGGCCGGCTTGATGGAGATGCCGCCCGAATCGAAGGTCAGACCCTTGCCGACCAGCACTATGGGCTTGGCATCGGCGTTGCCCTTGTATTCGATGATGGCCATCATGGCTTCATTTTCGGAGCCACGGGCTACCGCCAGATAGGAGTTCATGCCGAGCTCGGCCATCTCCTGCTCGCCGATCACCTTGGTGGTGATATTGTCGAAAGAGTCTGCCAGACGGCGGGCCTGGGAGGCCAGATAGGCCGGATTGCAGACGTTGGGCGGCATGTTGGCCACGTCGCGGCAGACTCGGACTCCTTTCGCCACGGCCAGACCGTGGGCGATGGCTTTTTCACCAATGGTCAGTTCCCGACGCGTCGGCACATTGAATACCAGCTTGCGCAGCGGGCGGCGCGGCTCGGCCTTGTTGGTCTTGAACTGATCAAAGTTGTAGAGGCCCGCCTTGGTGGTTTCCACCGCCTGACGCACCTTCCAATAGGTATCCCGCCCCTTGACGTGCAACTCGGTCAGGAAGCAGACAGCCTCCATGGAGCCGGTTTCGTTCAGGGTGGTGATGGTCTTGTTGATGATCTGCTTGTACTGGCGTTCGTCGAGTTCCCGCTCCTTGCCACAACCGACCAGCAGCACGCGCTCACTGAGCACGCCTGGTACTTGATGCAGCAACAGCATCTGGCCTGGTTTACCTTCCAGGTCGCCACGGCGCAGCAGCGAGCTGATGTAGCCATCGCTGATCTTGTCCAGTTGTTCGGCAACCGGAGAGAGGCGACGGGGCTCGAATACGCCGACCACGACGCAAGCACTGCGTTGCTTCTCAGGACTGCCACTCTTTACACTGAACTCCATGGAATCTCCTACATCCTAAAGACAAAAGGCACCTTTTATTGAATAATGCGGTGCTTGTTGGGGTATCAGAGGCGGAGCGAACAGCCATAGGCTCCGCAGTTCAAACTGGTAAAAATCCAATATACGGCCCTATTTTTCAGGCATTCGACTAAAAACACAAGTTTACTTGGGAATGACTGTGATCGTTTTCCGATATTTGTTCAGGGAAACCCTGAAAACGCAGCTGGCAGTGTTATTCGTATTGCTGCTTATCTTTGTCAGCCAACAATTTATCAAGATCATCGGCGATGCCGCCGATGGCGAGGTACCGACACGCCTGGTTTCCACCCTGCTGCTGCTCAACTTGCCCAATATGGCGTTGTTGATGCTGCCTATCAGCCTGTTTTTAGCCATCTTGTTTGCTCACGGGCGCCTGTATGCCGAAAGTGAGATGACGGTGCTGCATGCGGTGGGATTCAGTCACCGCTTCGTGATGCGCTGCGCCATGGTGCTGGCCCTGTTGACTGCCGCCGTTGCGGCCTTCAACACCGGCTGGATAGCTCCCCAGGCCAAGGAGCGGGAGTATCAGGTGATCGATGAATTCAAGGCGGATCCGGGTATCTCTTTCCTGCAGGCGGGTCGCTTCATGGAGCTCGACAAGGGGCGCCTCGTTGCCTACATTCAGGAGTTGAATGACAAGGGGTCTTTGCTGCAGAAAATCTTCGTGCTGCAACGCTCCCATGATGGCAAGCCGCCCTCTGTGGTGGTCGCGACGGAAGGGGTAGTGACCCTCGACAGCAATGGCCTGCAATGGTTGACCCTGAAAGATGGTTCTCGCTATGAGGGGCACTTCAGCACCAGGCAGTTCCAGATCTCCGAATTTGACGAGTACAGTCTGGTGATCCGTCAGCAGGAGATGGAGCGTTCCAACCGCAAGGCGGCCGCCAGGCCGACGGTCGAGCTGCTGGGGACTCAGGACAACAGCATGATGGCCGAGCTGCAGTGGCGTATCTCGTTGCCGCTCTCCATTCTGGTGCTCACCTTCCTGGTAGTGCCACTGGCGCGGGTCAACCCCCGTCAGGGCCGTTATGCCAAGCTGCTGCCGGCCATCTTGCTCTATCTCTCCTACTTCCTGTTGCTCAGCGCGGCGCGCTCGGCCATCGACAGCGGACGTCTGCCCCATTGGCCGGGTATGTTCCTGGTGCCCCTGGTCTATCTGCTGTTGATCGGCCTGCCGCTCAACTTGCAGGGCACCAGTTGGTGGAATGGGATGAAAGGGCGCTATTTCAACAGAAAATCAGCATGATGCTGCAACTTAGGAATCTCGCCTGATGTTTGGCATTCTCGATAGATATATCGGCAGGGTCATTTTCATGTCGATCCTGCTGTGTGAACTGACCCTGGTCGGATTGGCTGCACTCATCAAGTATGTGGAGCAGCTCAGGTCGGTCGGGGAAGGCAACTACGACATGATCAATGCCCTCTATTATGTCCTGCTCTCCATGCCCAAGGAGGCGGTTCAGTTCTTCCCGCTGGCTGCCCTGCTGGGCGGACTCATAGGGCTGGGTCAGCTGGCGACCAGCTCTGAGCTGGTGGTGATGCAGGCGGCGGGCCGCTCCAAGATCAGTATTGTGATGGCGGCGCTCAAAACCGCCATTCCCTTGATGATACTGGTGGGCCTGATGGGGGAATATGTGGCGCCCATCGCCAAGCGGATGGCAGACGACGTCAAGGCTGGCGCGCTGTCAGAGGGGCGATTGACTGTTTCTGCTTATGGGGTCTGGGCACGTGATGGCAACAACTTCGTCAATATCAACGGGGTGCGCAACGATGGTGCACTGACCGGCATCACCCTCTATCGCTTCACGCCAGAGCGTAAACTGATCGATATCCTCCAGGCTCGCGAAGGCGTGTTTGAGCAGCATCACTGGCTGCTCAAGCAGGTCCAGATCACCCGTTTTGACGATCCCGCTCAGATCCTGAGCGAGACGCAGGCCCAGATGGAGTGGAGCTCCGAGCTCACGCCCAAGCAGCTCGGGGTGGTGAGTATCGACCCAGAAAACCTGCCGGTGGCCGGTCTGCTCGACTACATCGGCTATCTGGACGCTAACAAGCAGGACGCCGGGCGTTACAAGCTGGAGATGTGGCGCAAGCTGTTGTCGCCGCTCTCCGTGGTGGCCATGATACTGCTCGCCTCCTCCTTCATCTTCGGCCCGCTGCGCTCGGTGAGCATGGGCGCCCGCATGCTGATGGGGATCATGACAGGCTTCGCCGTCTATGTGAGCGATCGTGTGTTCGGGCCCATCAGTCTGGTGTACGCAGTGCCACCGATCCTGGCCGCCATTGCTCCCAGCCTGCTGTTTGGTGGTATCTCCTTCTATATTCTGAGCCGCAAACAGTAGCGGCCTGTATAGACCAAACAAGAAGGGCACCCACTGGGTGCCCTTCTTGTTATTCATATCCTGCTCGCCAGCTCACTTGTTCAGCTGCTCCAGGTTCTCCTGCTTGCTCAACACCACCACTTCGCACTCGGACCAGATGTCCTGAAAGGCGCGGGGAGCCTTGCGGTTGAACAGACACATCAGGTTGCCAAGGCCGAATGCCGCCGTCGCCAGCCGGATCAGGGCCTGGGTGATGCGAATATTGCTGCCATCCGCATTCTGAATGCGCAGTCGCCAGGCGCGCATGCCTATGGTCTGACCGGCACGGGTCCAGAACCAGGTGTAGAAACCGCAGATGATGAAGGCGAGCCAGGCGCTGTAGAGCGGGCTGGTCAGCAACCAGGAAGCGTCTTTGCCTTCCGGAAGGGTAGCTGCGCCGGTTGCCAGCAGCAGATGCGCGACCCCCATACCGATAAAGCCTGCGATGATCAGCAAAGAGATGACCACCAGATAGTCATAGAGCAGAGCGCCGAGGCGGCGTAGCAGACCAGCCGACGGGTAGTGCGGGGTAGCGGTAGAGACAGGTTTTGGTGAGACGGGTGTACGCTTGGCCATCGTTTTTATTCCATTAATATGATGCGGGCATTCTATGTAACTGACCTTGCATCGGCAAGGCGTTGAATAAATGAGCAAACGAGAGCGTGCACAAGAAAAACACCTTGCATGGCATCGCGCCATTCGTATAATCCCTCGCAGTTGCCCGGGTGGCGAAATCGGTAGACGCAGCGGATTCAAAATCCGCCGATGAATAATCGTGTCGGTTCGAGTCCGACCCCGGGCACCATCAACTAATTCAATGACGTAAGGCCACCCGAGCGGGTGGCCTTACGTTTTTTCAGTTTCTGAACATTGTGTTATGGCGCCAAAGTGGCGGCATGTTCATGACTGTGCCCTGTCAGATCCAAGCCAATAGCAAAGACCACCCTTGCTGATGGCCTTGGATATTGCGTCACTGCTTGCCTCTCTTCACTGCTTTCTCTCTGTGTCCGGATTCATCACTGGCGGTAGCCAGGTATATCCCGTTGTCACCTGCGGTTTTGTCGTCACCGGTCTGTCATCTGCCCTGGCTTATGCTCTGCTCTATTTCGGTGCGAGCGGGTTACCCTGCACAGCATAAGTGCGCCTTTGCTCCCATGCTGACGTACCTTGTGATCAACTCTGGTGCATTGCTCAGCCTGTATGACCACAAGATATTGATCTTAAATGATTTAGTGAGTTGGCCTGTTTTATGCTTTGAGATTGCCATGATGCTGGACAAGTCGATGCACTGCCGAGTAACAGTGGTGCAACAAAGTGAATTCAGTGTGCGGCGCGACTCATGGATTCGATATTCATATCAGGAAATGGACCCGGACTGGTGCCGGGACGACAGGGAAGGAGAAGGCAGTATGCTCAAGAGACTCGTGATGACAGGCTGGTTGGCGCTTGCCGCCTTGCTGGCCAGCCCCAGTTGGGCTGAAGAGCTGGTGACCGCATCGGTCGATGTCGTGCAGGCAGCGGCGCCAGTGGTGGCTGCCGTGACCATCAACAAGGGTGACAATACCTGGATGCTGCTCTCTGCAGCCTTGGTGATCCTGATGTCGATCCCCGGGTTGGCGTTGTTTTATGGCGGTCTGGTACGTAGCAAGAACATGTTGAGCGTACTGATGCAGGTGTTCACCCTGTTCTCGCTCATCTGCGTGCTGTGGGTGATCTACGGTTATTCACTGGCCTTTACCGAGGGCAACAGCCTTTACGGTTCTTTCAGCAAGGTGCTGCTCAAGGGGGTAACCCCTGATTCCATCGCGGCCACTTTCAGCAAAGGCGTCGGTATCAGCGAGTTTATCTATGTGGTGTTCCAGGGGGCTTTCGCGGCCATTACCTGCGGCCTCATCGTGGGGGCCTTCGCCGAGCGCATCAAGTTCGCCGCCGTCTTGCTGTTCTCGGTGATCTGGTTCACCTTCGCCTACATACCGCTGGCCCACATGGTGTGGTACTGGGCGGGCCCGGATGCCTATACCACGGTTGATGCTGCAGCCGCAGCAACGGCGACGGCCGGTTATCTGTTCCAGCATGGTGCACTGGATTTTGCCGGTGGCACTGTGGTGCACATCAACGCCGCCGTAGCCGGTCTGGTGGGGGCTTATCTGGTGGGCAAGCGTCTGGGTTACGGTCGTGATCCCATGACACCGCACAGCCTCACCATGACCATGATAGGGGCCTCCCTGCTCTGGTTCGGCTGGTTCGGGTTCAACGCAGGCTCAGCACTGGAAGCCAATGGCACCGCCGCGCTGGCCTTTATCAACACCTGGGTGGCCCCGGCCGCCGCTGCGCTCTCCTGGACCTTGGCCGAGTGGGTGATGAAGGGGCGTCCCTCCTTGCTGGGCGCAGCCTCAGGTGCCGTCTCCGGTCTGGTGGTGATCACCCCGGCGGCCGGTTTTGTCGGTGTGGGTGGTGGCCTGGTGATGGGTCTGATTGGTGGCGTGGCGGGGTTGTGGGGAGTTCACGGTCTCAAACGCTTGCTTGGCGCCGATGACAGTCTTGACGTGTTTGGTGTGCATGGTGTGTGCGGCATTCTCGGTGCCCTGCTGACCGGCGTCTTCGCCAGCCCGGATCTGGGCGGTACTGGTGTGTGGGACTATGTCACCAACCAGGTTGCGGAGGGTTACTCCATCCTGGCTCAGGTGAAGATCCAGGCCATCGGGGTCGGGGTCACCATCCTCTGGTCCGGTGTTATCTCTGTGGTGGCTTTCAAGCTGGTGGATCTGATGGTCGGTCTGCGAGTCAAAGAAGATGCGGAGCGTGAAGGACTGGATGTCACCACCCACGGTGAGAAAGCTTATAGCCTGTAACCCAGTCGTGGCCCTGTGCCAACAAGAGTGCGCCGCCGGTTATGCCGGCGGCGTTTTTATGCCTGCAAAAGTAGAGTGCGCTTTACCCAACCTTTTAGGCCTGCAATTTGGGCAGATCTCCGCTAAACTCTGCCACCCTTAATGGGCTTGCCCCATTTTCCCCATCATTTTCTATGCCTTTGGAGCCGCTCATGCCGTTAGTGGGACATCAACACCAGATCGAGATCCTGGAACTGACTGACAAGGGAGATGGCAAAGGACGCCTGTTCGACCGCCCCCTGTTCGTTGAGGGTCTGCTGCCCGGTGAGCAGGCGCTGGTGGAGCTGACCGAGGTCAAGCCGAACTATCTGCACGGCAAGGTCACCGAGCTGCTCCAGCCCTCTGCCGATCGGGTCGCCGACTTTTGCCCCAATACCGAGTGCGGCGGTTGTCAGGTACGCCCGCTGGCCTATCCGGCCCAGCTCAAGCTCAAGCAGGCTCTGGTGCAGAGCGCACTGGAGCAGGCCGGGCTGGGTGATACCCCGGTCAAGGCGATCCTTGGCATGGAAAGCCCGTTCGCCTATCGCAACAAGGCGCAATATGCGGTGCGTGGCTGCGACGCCGGTGCCGAGATTGGCTTTTATCGCAAGCACTCTCACGATCTCATCACCGCCGACGATTGCGCTGTGCAGGACTCGTTGCACGTGGAGCTCAATGCCCGGGTGCGCAACTGGATGCGCGAGCATGACATCGCGGCCTATGACGAGGTGAACCACACCGGCTGTGTGCGCAACCTGATGACCCGCAAGGGCTTCAAGAGCGGCGAGCTGATGGTGGTGTTGGTGACCCTGGGTGAAGCGCTGCCGTTCGAAGCCGAGCTGCTGGTTGCCCTGAGCGATCTGCCCATCACCACCCTGGTGCAGAACATCAACGATGAGCGCACCAACCGCATTCTGGGGGCCAACAACCGGGTGCTGCTGGGGGAAGGGGTGATCTGCGACAAGATCCATGAACTCGAGTTCGAGATCTCGCCGCTCTCCTTCTTCCAGAACAACCCGACCCAGACTGACGTGCTCTACTCCAGCGCTCTCGAGTATGCCGAGCTGACCGGCAACGAGACTGTGTTCGACATCTATTGCGGTATCGGCACCATCTCCCTCTTCCTGGCTGGCAAGGCCGCCAAGGTGGTGGGGATAGAATCGGTCGAGAGCGCCATCAGCGATGCCCGTCGCAACGCGGCCCTCAACGGCATAGAGCACACCGAATTCCATGTGGGCAAGGCCGAGCAGCTGATGCCCGAGCTGTACGCCCAGGGCGTGACCGCCGATGTGGTGGTGATGGATCCGCCCCGCAAGGGTTGTGACAAGGCGGTACTGCAGACTCTGGTCGCCATGGCACCGCGTCGTCTGGTCTATGTATCCTGCAACCCGCAGACCCTGGCCCGCGACCTCGCCTGGCTGGTCAAGCAGGGCTTTGTGCTGGACGAAGTGCAGCCGGTGGACATGTTCCCTCACTCCATGCATGTGGAAGCGGTTGCCCGTTTGAGCCTGCCTGCCAGCAAGTGATCTGCCGGTATCGCCATTGATTGAACTGGCCCGATGGCTCTGATAAAAACGACTCCAAATGGAGTCGTTTTTTTATGACCGTGATCCGGTGCAACAGCCAAACAGGGAGGGTAAGCATGACGATTCGTATGGCAAACGTGGAGGATGCGGCGGCGCTGGACCACTTCTTTCAGCAACTGGATCGGGAGACCCGCTTCATGCTGTATGAGGCAGGGGAGCGCCCCTCCGATGTCGAGGGACAGCGCCAGCATCTGGCGGCTATGCAGGCCAGCCTCAATCAGCGGATGTGGCTGCTGAGCCTGGGCGGTGAGGTGCAGGGTTTTGCCGTCCTGTTGGGAGGGAACATGCATCGCAATCGCCATTGTGCACTGGTGGTGATGGGGCTGCGGCCGAGTGCGCGCGGTCAGGGCTGGGGAGAGCGGTTACTGCGCACGCTTATTGAGGCTGCCAGCGATCTGGGTATCAGCAGGCTGGAGCTGGGTGTCATGGCCCATAACGAGGTGGCCCATTCACTCTACCGCAAGTGTGGTTTCAGGGATGAGGGGTTGCGGCGGCAGGCGTATCGGCTGGACGAGGGTTATGTCGACGAGATCAGCATGGGGCTGCTGTTGCCATCCGGGGCGCCATGATGATGCCGGCCCGATGGTTCTGGGTTGGCAAGGGGGAATGGGGCTGAGTATCGAATGGCTCGATGAAGAGAGGAGTGCGCTGATGAAAGGTATCTTGTTACGCTGGCTGGCCCGCTACGATGCGTGGTGCGAGGAGTGGGGACTCACGCCGGAGAACCGGCGCTGCTGCATGCCGGTTCGTTATGATGAAGATGAGACAAAGAAGGCTGAGCCAGCGTGCGATGCAGAGTCTCTCAATCAAAATTGTGAGTCACGGCCCCGGTAACGCTGTTGTAGTCGAAGGAGAGGCCATCCGGATAGGCCGGGAAGCGGCCGATGGAGGCGCGCAGGGTATAGCGGCAGTTGCTGTGAGGCTCGCCATCTTCATCTATAAAGTTGCCGGGTTGCTCGCTGGACAGGTAGTCGGCGCTCGCTTTGATGTCGGAATCCTGATCGACCGATGCGACTTTATAGCTGCTGTCCAGCAGCCCCTGAAACAACAAGCGGCAATCTGACTGGTTGCTGACAGAGATGTAGCTTCCCTGACCTGGAACATAGGGCTCATTGATCCCCTTGCTGCCCTGATCCTCCTCCGTGCCAGCGGGCCAGCCATAACGGTTGATGTCGAGATCCTGCTTACCCATGCCGCTAAAGTTATAGAGTGCCAGCGGCTCCCCTTTCGTCTTGACCGCCCAGCCAGCGTGGGCCAGTTGCACCGCACCGGCAAAGCTGGCTGCGGTGGTGGAGACAGTGCTCTTGAGCGCATCATCCTTGATATTGATGAAGCGGGGCAGGGCGGTGACGGCCAGGATCCCCAGCACTATGATGACCAGCACCAGTTCAATCAGGGTAAAGCCAAGGTTCGAGCGTTTCATTATTGAGTAGACCCATCAAATACGACAAACAGGTGAAAGTGACATGCAACTGATCGACACCCATTGCCATCTCGACTTCCTGGTCTTCGATCCCGACCGGACGGCGCTGCTGGCCGAGTGCCGGCAGTTGGGGGTCGGCGAGTATATCATTCCCGCCGTGGGGGAGGAAAACTGGGCCCGGGTGATGGCGCTGAGCGAACAGCATGCGGGCATTGCCTATGGACTGGGTATTCATCCCTGGTACGTGGGCGCCCAGACGCCAGGGGCATTGACCCGGTTGCAAGGATTGCTGGCTGCCCGGCCTTGCGGTCTGGTGGCGGTTGGGGAATGCGGGCTGGATCTGCGCTCCCATGTGCCGCAGGAGGGGCAGCTTGAACTGTTCGAGGCGCAGATCAGGCTGGCCATGGATCATGAGCTGCCACTGATTATCCACTCGGTGCGGGCCAACGATACGGTCGCGAAAATATTGCGCCGCTTCAAACCGGCCAGAGGCGGAGTCATTCATGCCTTCAGCGGTTCGCTGCAACAGGGACAGGCATTCTGGCAATTGGGGTTTCGATTGGGGGTCGGAGGAGTGATCAGCTTTGATCGGGCCAACAAGACACGAGAGGCGATCCGCGATCTGCCGCTGGAAGCCTTGCTGCTGGAGACGGACGCGCCGGACATGCCGTTGCAAGGGCAGCAGGGGCGACCAAACACCCCCGCCAACTTGCCAAAAATTGCGCAACTATTGGCCGAGTTGCGGCAACAGCCATTGTCTCATGTTGCTTCGGTGTTACATGAATCCACTTTGCGTGCTTTCCAGATCGAAAGAGGGTTTGGTAACATTTGATTAACGTCAGGTTGCGTTGTGCTGAAAGTTGCAGGGAGTAAAAATCGTTTGCGGTCTAATTTGGCGACCTCCAGCGTATTTCATGCTTATAAAATGTGACCAGCATTCTACTTTGTCTTCCTGTAATTAGTATAATGCGCACCCTTGATTGACAGCAGAAACACACAAGTTGTTAACAAGCTGGAAGGTGCTACTAAAGAGGAAGTGTTAATAATGAATTTGATAATGGGTCTGGTGGGGATGGCAACGCTCATCCTTATCGCGGTGCTGTTCTCCAGCAACCGCAAGGCAATAAGAATTCGCACCGTGGCCGGTGCCTTCGCAATCCAGGCTGGTCTGGGTGCATTTGTACTGTATGTCCCTGTGGGTCGCGATATTCTGGTGGGTGTATCTGATGCCGTTTCCAGCGTCATCGGTTATGGCCAGAATGGTATCGACTTCCTGTTCGGTGGCCTGGTCAGCAACAAGATGTTTGAAGTGTTCGGTGGCGGCGGCTTTATCTTTGCCTTCCGCGTTCTGCCCGTCATCATCTTCTTCTCTTCCCTGATCGCAGTTCTTTATTATCTGGGCATCATGCAGTGGGTGATCAAGCTGCTGGGTGGTGGCCTGCAAAAAGTACTGGGCACTTCCCGTACCGAATCCCTCTCTGCGACTGCCAACATCTTCGTTGGTCAGACTGAAGCGCCGCTGGTTGTGCGTCCTTTCATCTCCAAGATGACTGACTCCGAGCTGTTCGCCGTCATGTGTGGTGGTCTGGCCTCCGTTGCAGGTTCCGTGCTGGCAGGTTACGCCTCCATGGGCGTCAAGATGGAATACCTGATTGCCGCCTCCTTCATGGCCGCGCCGGGTGGTCTCCTGTTCGCCAAGCTGCTGGTGCCGGAAACCGAATCCCCCAGCTATGACGAAAACTCTGCTGAAGGCGATCTGGAAGACAAGCCTGCCAACGTGATCGATGCTGCCGCTGCCGGTGCATCCGCCGGTCTGCAACTGGCTCTGAACGTAGGTGCTATGCTGCTGGCATTCATCGGCCTCATCGCCATGATCAACGGTATCTTCTCTGGTGTGGGTGGTTGGTTCGGCATGCCGGAGCTTTCTCTGGAACTGCTGCTGGGCTGGTTGTTCTCCCCGCTGGCCTTCCTGATCGGTGTACCCTGGAGCGAAGCCGTGGTTGCCGGTTCCTTCATCGGCCAGAAACTGGTGGTGAACGAATTCGTGGCTTACCTGAACTTTGCCCCGTATCTGAAGGATGAAGTACTGATCAACGGTGTGGCCATGTCAGAGCACACCAAGGCCATCATCTCCTTCTCCCTGTGCGGCTTTGCCAACCTCTCCTCCGTTGCCATCCTGCTGGGTGGTCTGGGATCAATGGCACCGAACCGTCGCAGCACCATTGCCAAGTTTGGTCTGAAAGCCGTACTGGCTGGCTCTCTGTCCAACCTGATGTCTGCCACTATCGCAGGCTTCTTCCTGGCACTGACTGCCATGTAATATTTGCCTGACACACAGGTAAAGACGAACGCCACAGCGAAATGCTGTGGCGTTCGCGTTTGGGGCGGTGACAACCGTTTTCCTTTCTAAACTAATAATAAAATGAGTCAAATCGGAGGTTATATGAATGAAGTGCTACTGGCGATGGCGGCCGGCTTTATCGTTGGCTTGTTGTTTTCTTTCCTCAAATTGCCGATCCCTGCACCACCCGTCCTGTCCGGGGTGATGGGGATCGTCGGAGTCTATCTTGGGGGCATTGCTTACTCTTGGGTACTCACACGTTTCTTCTCTTGATGCACTTTCCAGTACCGGATTTGCCAGATGTGAGGTACCTCTGAAATTGGCAAATCCGGCTTGCAAACACGGGGTATCTCGGCTGAAATAGGCATTGCCAGCAGGGTGCTGGCATTGACTAATACCCGATCAAGTCGGGTGTTGGCGGTCAAATGGAATTGATTGGGAAGTCGGGTCAGAAGTCGTCGACCTTTCTCAAGTCTTCATGGAACCAAGTCCGCACTTTTGTAAGAAAGTGACAGGGCTCTTGCCTTATTTACAGTCGTAGTGTCTGCATGGTGCCTGTGCATTCGCGCTGTAATTCCATTCCCGTATCCTGGGGAGTCGTGCCTTGCTGGTTGCGTTGCGACAAGCAGACGCTCGCCCTTGAGATCTGGATTAAATCGAGACTTTGGAGAATAGAATGACTGATCTGAAACTGGCCGCCCAACGCGCCCTGAACCTGATGGACCTGACCACCCTGAACGATGATGACACCGATCAGAAGGTTGTCGACCTGTGCCGCAAGGCCAAGTCACCGGCCGGCCTGACCGCCGCTGTCTGCATTTACCCCCGTTTCATCCCCATCGCTCGCAAAACCCTGCGTGAAATCGGTGCCGCCGACGTGCGCATTGCGACCGTTACCAACTTCCCCCATGGCAACGACGACATCGAGATCGCCGTGGCCGAGACCCGCGCCGCCGTCGCCTACGGTGCCGATGAGGTGGACGTGGTATTCCCGTACCGCGCCTTCATGGCTGGCAATGAACAGGTTGGCTTCGATCTGGTCAAAGCTTGTAAGGAAGCCTGTGGCGACAAGGCACTGCTGAAAGTGATCATCGAGACCGGCGAGCTGAAGGAAGAAGCACTGATCCGTCGTGCTTCCGAGATCTGTATCGATGCCGGTGCCGATTTCATCAAGACCTCCACCGGTAAAGTGCCGGTCAATGCGACCCCGGAAGCGGCCCGCATCATGATGGAAGTGATCAAGGCCAAGAACCCGAAAGTCGGCTTCAAGCCGGCCGGTGGCGTAAAAGATGCCGCTGTCGCGGGTCAGTACCTCGCCATGGCTGAAGAGATCCTGGGCAAAGACTGGGTATCCGCCCGCACCTTCCGCTTTGGTGCATCCAGCCTGTTGGCCAGCCTGCTGGCCACGCTGGGGCATGGCGACAAGCCTGCCAACACCAGCGGTTACTAAGTTGATGAGAGGGCGAGCGCGGCTCGCCCTGTTATGCCCCCGCCAGACGGCGTGCGGGCAGGGATAACGGCTTAGGTAACGCCAGCAATGGCGGAGGGAATGAAAGATGTTTTTGCCTCAAGAAATTATTCGCAAGAAGCGCAACGGTGAAGCGCTCAGTACCCAAGAGATTCAATTCTTCGTTCAGGGCATTACCAACAACACCATAGGCGAGGGCCAGATTGCAGCGCTGGCGATGGCGGTTTACTTCAAAGACATGACCATGGATGAACGGGTCGCCCTGACCTGTGCCATGCGTGACTCCGGCATGGTATTGAACTGGGAGCACCTCAATCTGGGGGGCCCCATTGTCGACAAGCACTCCACCGGTGGCGTGGGTGATGTGGTCTCCCTGATGCTGGGCCCCATGGTCGCCGCCTGCGGTGGTTTCGTGCCCATGATCTCCGGCCGCGGTCTGGGTCATACCGGTGGTACTCTGGACAAGCTGGATGCCATTCCCGGCTACCAGACCTCGGTCGACAACGATCGTTTCCTGAAAGTAGTGAAAGAGGCGGGTGTGGCCATCATAGGCCAGACCGGCGATCTGGCGCCCGCCGACAAGCGCATCTATGCGGTACGCGACATCACGGCGACCGTTGAATCCATCGCCATGATCACCGGCTCCATCCTCTCCAAGAAGCTTGCCTCCGGGCTGGAAGCGCTGGTGATGGACGTCAAGGTGGGGTCAGGCGCCTTCATGCCGACCTTTGAAGCGTCCGAAGAGCTGGCCAAGAGCATAGTGGCCGTGGCCAACGGGGCTGGCTGCCGCACTTCAGCGCTCTTGACCGACATGAACCAGGTGCTGGCCTCCAGCGCTGGTAACGGGGTGGAAGTGCGTGAAGCGGTGCGTTATCTGACCGGTGAATATCGCAACCCGCGCATTCACGAAGTCACCATGAGTCTGTGTGCCGAGATGCTGATCTCTGCCCATCTGGCCAGCGATGACGCCGATGCTCGCCGCAAACTGCAGGCTGTGCTGGACAACGGCAAAGCGGCCGAGATCTTCGGGCGCATGGTCACTGGTCTTGGTGGTCCGTCCGATTTCATGGAACGTTATGACAGTCACTTGCCCAAGGCTGCTATTGTGCGCCCTGTGTATGCTGCCAATGCCGGCTTCGTGACCGCCATGGATACCCGCGAGCTGGGTCTGGCCGTGGTTGCCATGGGTGGCGGTCGCCGCGCGGCGGGTGACAAGCTCGATTACGCCGTCGGTCTGACCGACTTTATCCGACTGGGTCAAAGCGTCCATGCTGACAAGCCGCTCGCGCTGATCCACGCTCAAACTGAAGATCAATTTGCTCAGGCTGCCAGCATGGTGCAGGCAGCTGTCAAGATCGGTGATACCCAGCCCCAGGCGTTGCCTGAGGTTTACCGTCGCATCGGTCTGGCTGATTTGTAACAAGGGGAAAACCCATGAAACGTACCTTTATTCTGATGATGGACTCTTTCGGTATTGGCGCTGCTGCCGATGCCGACAAGTTCGGAGATGTGGGCGCCAATACCCTTGGCCATATCGCCAAGGCCTGCGCTGCGGGTGACATTGAAGGCCGTGGCGCCCTCAATCTGCCGAACCTGAACAAACTGGGTCTGGGCCATGCGGGCGAACTCGCTTCCGGCTACTTCCCGGCAGGGTTGAAGAAGGATATCGAGGTTGTCGGTGCCTACGGTTTCGCTCAGGAGCTCTCTTCTGGCAAGGACACACCGTCCGGCCACTGGGAGATTGCAGGTGTGCCCGTGCTGTTCGAGTGGGGCTACTTCAAGGATCACCACAACAGCTTCCCGCAGGCGCTGCTGGACGCCATCGTCGAGAAGGCTGGGCTGTCGGGTTACCTCGGCAACTGCCATGCCTCCGGTACCCAGGTGCTGGATGACCTTGGCGAAGAGCACATGCGCACCGGCAAGCCGATCCTCTACACCTCTGCCGACTCCGTGTTCCAGATCGCCTGTCACGAAGAGACCTATGGCCTCGAGAAGCTCTATGAGCTGTGCCACATAGTGCGCGAGCTGCTGGAGCCCTACAACATAGGCCGCGTCATCGCGCGTCCGTTCGTGGGCAGCGGCAAGGGCAACTTCAAGCGTACCGGCAACCGTCACGACTACTCTGTGCTGCCGCCGGCGCCGACAGTGCTGGATTACATGAAAGAAGCGGGTGGTCAGGTGGTCTCCATCGGCAAGATCGCCGACATCTATGCCAACCAGGGCATCACCAAGCAGGTGAAGGGCACGGGTCTGACCGAGCTGTGGGACAGAACCCTGGAAGAGGTGAAAGCGGCCGGTGACAACACCATCGTCTTCACCAACTTCGTCGACTTCGACTCTTCCTACGGTCACCGTCGTGACGTGAAAGGCTACGCCGATGCACTGGAGTACTTCGACTCCCGTCTGCCGGAGCTGTTCGAGATACTGCAGGACGGCGATGTGGTGGTGCTGACCGCCGACCACGGCTGCGATCCTACCTGGGGTGGCACGGATCACACCCGTGAATACATCCCCGTGCTGTTCTTCGGCAAGCCGGTCAAGGCGGGTTCCGTCGGTCGTCGCGAGACCTTTGCCGACATCGGCCAGAGCATAGCGGCCTATCACGGTTTGCCGAAATTGGAATACGGTACCAGCTTCCTGTAATTTACCCGCCCGTCACTCAGGTGGCGGGCAACCAATAAAGACAATAAAACTCAACCTAGTGTGAAGGAATCAAGAGAATGGCAACTCCTCATATCAATGCGAAAGATGGCGCCTTTGCCGATACCGTACTGATGCCGGGTGACCCCCTGCGCGCCAAGTACATCGCCGAAACCTTCCTGGAGAACGTCGAGCAGGTGTGTGACGTGCGCAGCATGCTCGGCTTTACCGGCACCTACAAGGGTCGTCGCATCTCCGTCATGGGCCACGGTATGGGCATTCCATCCTGCTCCATCTACGCCAAAGAGCTGATCACCGACTACGGTGTGAAGACCCTGATCCGCGTGGGTTCCTGTGGTGCCGTGCGTGAAGACGTGAAACTGCGCGATGTAGTGATCGGTATGGGTGCCTGCACCGATTCCAAGGTCAACCGTCTGCGCTTCAAGGATCACGACTTCGCTGCCATTGCAGACTTCGACCTGGTCGCCAATGCAGTGCAAGCCGCCAAGAACAAGGGCGTACCGGTGCGCGTGGGTAACATCTTCTCCGCCGACCTGTTCTATACCCCGGATCCCTCCATGTTCGACGTCATGGAAAAATACGGCATCCTGGGTGTCGAGATGGAAGCTGCCGGTATCTATGGCGTGGCCGCAGAGTACGGTGCCAAGGCACTGACCATCTGCACCGTCTCCGACCATATCCGTACCGGCGAGCAGACCACCTCCGAAGAGCGTCAGCTGACCTTCAACGACATGATCGAAATCGCGCTGGACTCCGTCCTGCTGGGCGACAAGTAATCCCCATTCACATCATGCAAAACGGCGACCCTCGGGTCGCCGTTTTTTTTTATGAGCTGACTGTCCTGTTGCCGGTTCAGCTTGCCGGCGTATCCGATGAGGGCGGACTCTTCTTCTTGTGTTTGCGCACCCGCATGTAGTTGCGGCGTACACCATAGGAGATAAGCAGACCGGCCAGCAGCGCCACCAGCAGCATCAGCCGCTGTTTTTCCTGGACTACCTTGAGCCGGGTGTCCTTCTCCGCCAGTAATTGATGCTCTTCCAGCGTGATGCGCAGGTAACCCAGCGTCTGTTCCTCATCCAGTATCTCCTGCACAAACTGGATACGTCCCTTGCCCTGCTCAGGCAGCGACTTGTTGTCACCGCCGATGGGGAGCAGGCTGTCCAGTGGCACGGCCTGATCCGATTGGGCGAGGGGAATGCCACGGGCATCATAGAGGGTGGCATCGAGGATCTCGGGCTCGGCGGCCAGATCCTGGGCGAGCCGTTCCAGCTCGCTGTTCTTGTCCTCTTTGATCCAGCGTTTCATGTCGCGGGCAGCATAGGCGACCAGTGCCTGGGCCCGGTTGCGCGCCTCGCTGTGTAGCGATGCCTGGCTCTCGCTCTGCATGTGGATGAGCACACCGAGTACCCAGAGGCCGAGCAGTATACCGGCGCCCAGGCTGAGAACGCGTTTGATGGGAAGATGACGCAAGCGTTGAGCCTCCTGATGACAAGCGGTGGCAGGATCTTGGCGCTTGCCTGTACAAAAAGCAATACGCTACTCTGGGCCAGTTTTGTAACCCCATGATCACCAAGGAAGGTTCTATCCCTATGCTGTTGTCCCAATTACCCGCTGCCTTGTCCGAGTGGCCAGAGTGCCTGCACAGCGCCCCCTGGTGGCAGCTGACGCCACAAGCCTTGCTGCCCGTTGCCCAGCCGCTGGACGGTGCCTGGCTGGTGCTGTTTGGCAAGCCTCTTGCCGCTCGGCATCTGGCGCGTCTGGCCGAGCTGCTGGTGGCGCAGGATATTCAGGCGCAGCTCTATCCGCCGAGCACACCAGCCGGGGTGCCCTTGCTGTTGCTGGGCACGGACAGGTTCTCCCCCGAGCTGGTGCAGTTGCTTAAGGCCGAGGAGTGGGACATCGACATCTGCCATCTGTCCGCGCTGCCTACCCTGAACGAGCCCGGCTTGCTGGTGATGGACATGGACTCAACCGCTATCCAGATCGAGTGCATCGACGAGATTGCCCGTCTGGCTGGCGTGGGAGATCAGGTTGCCGCCGTGACGGCCGCCGCCATGCAGGGCAAGCTGGAGTTTTCCGACAGTTTGCGTAATCGGGTCGCCCTGCTGGCGGGCGCATCAGTTACCATTCTCGATGAGGTGGCGGCCCAGATGCCCTGGATGCCAGGGCTGCAGCTAATGGTCGATACCCTCAAGCAGGCCGGTTGGAGGGTGGCGATCGCCTCGGGCGGTTTCACCCGTTTCGCCGGTGAGTTGCAGCAGGCGCTGGGGCTGGATGCCATCTTCGCCAACGAGTTGGCCGTCGAGGGGGCACAGCTGACCGGCCAGGTGAGTGGGCGCATCGTCGATGCCAGCGTCAAGGCAGACGTGCTGCAACAGCTGGCGACAGCGTTCGGTATTCGTCCTGCCCAGACAGTGGCCATTGGCGATGGCGCCAATGATCTGAAAATGATGGGGGTGGCCGGACTCGGCATCGCCATTCACGCCAAACCGCTGGTGCGGGCCCAGGCTGCTGCCACCTTAAACCATCATGATCTGGAAGGGGTGATCTGCCTGCTGGGGGCTCTTGCCTGTCGCGATCGCCGCTGGGATCGCAACTGATCTCTGATTAGCCGCGAACAACTGACCCCACGTCACGGAGGACGTCACATCGAGATGGAACTGTTACAGCAATCCCTGTTTATCCCCTGTGGCGCACATCAACTGCATGTGCGTCACATACAGCCGCGGGTGGCGGTACATGGCGAGCCGATCCTGATGGTGCACGGCGCCATCGAGAATGGCCGCATCTTCTACACCGAATCGGGCAAGGGACTGGCCTGCTTTCTGGCACGCCACGGTTATCAGGTCTATGTGGCCGATCTGCGGGGGCGGGGCTTGAGCACACCGGCTATCGCCGAGCAGTCGGAGCATGGTCAGCATGAGTTGATCACCGAGGATCTGCCCGCCTTGCACCGCTGGATTGCGGCGCGTCACAGCGGTTTCAAGCTGAACTGGATGGCCCACTCCTGGGGTGGCGTCATCATGGCCTCGACCCTGGTGCGTTTTCCTGAGCTGATCGAGCAGATCGCCAGCCTGGTGTTTTTTGGCACCAAGCGCGGGGTATCGGTACAAAACCCCGAGCGCTGGTTGAAGGTGGATCTCATCTGGAATCGACTGGCGCCCTGGCTGGCCCGTCGTACCGGTTTTCTGGCGGCCCGCCGTCTGAAGATAGGGGCGGATGACGAGCCGCTGCGCTACTTGCAGGAGACGATCCCCTGGGTCAAATGTGGTCCCTGGCAGGACCCGTACGACGGCTTTTCCTATGGCGAAGCCGCGGCGCGGGTCAACTGGCCGCCGCTCTGGATGATCTCGGCCAAGGCTGACAAGGTGCTGGGTCACCCGACCGATGTGCGTCGTTTCACTGCCGAGATGGGGTCAGCCGCGCGCCACACGAGGCTTGGCAAGGATAACGGCAACCGGCTCGATTACGATCACATCAATATGCTGACTGCGCCGCAGGCGCAGGAGGATCACTTCCCGCAGATCCTCGCGTGGCTGCTCAACCCGCAGGCGGCATGACAATAAAAACAGGGCGCATGTTGCGCCCTGTTTCGTTCAGGCGGGTTCAGTGTTGCGGCGAAGTGATGCCGAGCCGGAACAGGGTGGCCTGACTGGTATCTGTCAGCTCGCCTACCCCCACCACGCTCCACAGCTCCTCTTCCAGCTTTTTGGCCTTGTGAATGGCGAACTTGGCGATGTAGTCCAGCTCGTTGGCGATGAAGTTGGTGTCGGGTCGCCCGGTACGGGAGATGCCGACCAGCACAGAGTAGAACTCCCCCTGGCGCAAGGCCTGTTCGATGAAGCTGCGTTTTTCCGCCAGGTTCTGAAAGCTGCTGGCCAGTCGGCTGGTAAACACGGGCAGGCCGGCTGGTGTATGCAGGCTGGCGATGTAGACCTCTTCCTCCTGGGGCTTGTCCTCCCGCTCGATGGCGCGCAGCGGGTTCATGACCAGCTGTTTGAGCAGGTCTCCCTGGAACAGGGGATAGAGGTTGTCTTGATCGCTGCGCTCGGCATAGGCCCGCAGCAGACGTGACAGGCTGCGTGTATGAGGGGCATGGCCGATGGAGGCCGGTCTCGGGGCTCCCTTCAGCTTGTTGATGTACACAGGGGTACTGAAGACATGGTGGGTGTAGATGTTGCGCAGCGCCCTGGCCATGCCGCGATAACGGCGCTGTTCCTGCGCCGCCTTGAGTTTGTTCTGGTTGCTTTCAATCAGCAGGCTGAAGAACTGGCGGCCGGTATGGCGCTCCGGGTCCCCCTCGATGCAGAGATGCAGCACAGTCCGTGTCTGGTTGATGCTGACCAGCCGGTAGGAGAGGTGTTGCAAGTCCATGCTCTTGGAGAGCTCCTGCAAACGGGGCAAGGCGATGGTGACGATGTCGTCTTTCGCGCCATCGATCGCCTCTTCCAGCTCTATCTGCATGCCGTGGGCCGAGATGTCGCGGGTCCAGCCTAGCCAAGCCTTGCCATTATGCTTGATGGCAACGGCCGTCTTGTGGATGTAGCGTGCTTCTTTGCGCAGTTGAACATAGTGCAGCGTCTCGATTTCAAAGGGGGCCGCCCCGGTATCGTGGCCGAAGCGCTGCAACTCGTTGGCGTTGTGCTGCAAAGTGGCGTCGTATTGAAACTCTTCCCGCTGGTTTTCAAGGCCAATCTCCTGCAACAAGCCGACATGGCTTATCTGCTTGAGACGCTCTTGCAGCAGCATGTCCTGCAACTGCAGGCTCTCCTGGTTCTGTTGGCTGGCTAGATCGGCCTCGTGCAGCGCGCAGCGTTCGAGGCTGAATTTATAGACGCGCCAGCTGGGCCGACGAGCACCAACCTGGAAAAACAGTGAGGTCAGGCCGCTCTGCTGCAACTCTTCCCGGGTGGCGGAGAAAAAATAGAGGTGGCTGCGAACCGAGTGGGTGAAGCAGTAGATCAGGGTCTCACGCAAGGTACCCGCTGCGGGCAGCAGGGATTGCATACGGGCTGCCGAAAAGAGGCTGGCGAGCATGTCGCGGTTCTTGGCATCGCGCCAGTATTCGAGAATGTGCTGGTTATTCTCGGTGCGAAGGGCAATCTCGAGGCTGGGGCTGTCTCCCGAGCCGAAGAACAGCGGCATGCCGGTCATGCGAGGCAGGTAGAACTGCTCGTAGCCCTTGATGATGGCTGCCGACAGCAGGTAGTCGACACTGACCCGATAGCGGCTCTTGTTGCTCTCGATAAATTCCGTGAGGAAGGCATCAAAGCCCGGGTGTTCACCTGTCTTGACCAGCCTCAGCCAATATTTTCCCTCCTTGCTCTCCTCTCCCAAAATCTGGTAGCTGACCGGTTGATGCAGGACGGGATTGGGGTGGTCCCGCTCCAGGCCGGTAAAGAAGACTTCGACCTGGGCACCGGTCTGGTAATTGGGCAGATAGGAGACCGAGACGCGAATGCCGCCGATGGAGAGATCCGAGCTCTTGGCAAACAGCTTTTCTCCATCGGCAAACTTGATCACCACGGGAGAGCTGAAGTGCATTCGCTCCTGACGTCGACCATAGTAGCTGGCGAAGGGAATGGCATTGACGTCGAACTGCCGAAATGGGCTGGTGGGCGGTTGCAACTGATTGTCGCTCTTGTGCTGGTGGTGCTTCTGCCAATATTGCAGCGTCTCGTACACGCCAAGAGTGTACAGATCGCGATAGAGATAGCATTGGGACTGGAACAGGCCTATGGCTTCGGCAGGCATGAAGTGGGTGACCCCTTCAAACTCATGCACCAGGCAGGCGTCTCCCAGCTCGTCACGCATGTCGATGACCCGCCGGCAGAGAGTACATCTGCGCTTGATCTCCATCTTGATCAGAAAACGGCTGTTGCTATTTTCACCTTGAGTCAGGCGGTTGAAAATGTCATCGAAATCTTTTTCTCTGAGCAGAGGAATGAGCTGTTCGATCAGGTGTTGTTGTTGTTCTGAATCCATGTGTTCCTGCCACGGAAAGTCATTTTTCCGATTCTGGGTTTGATCTGTCGGTCGCAAACAAGTATATCAAGCAGGAATTCATCCTGTCCCCGAGTTATCCATGGCCAAAAATAAAACTGCCTATGTTTGTACCGAATGTGGTGCCGACTTCACACGCTGGCAAGGCCAGTGTGGTGAATGCAAGGAGTGGAACACCATTACCGAGGTTCGTCTGGGGTCGGTGACGCCGGGCAAGAACGCCCGCTATACCGGCTACGCTGGCGCCATCGGCAGTCAGGTACAGACGCTGGCTGAGATCGCTACCACAGAGATCCCCCGCTTCTCCTCCGGTTTCAAGGAGCTGGATCGGGTGCTTGGCGGTGGTGTGGTGCCGGGTTCTGCCATCCTGATCGGCGGTAATCCGGGGGCGGGCAAGTCCACTCTGTTGCTGCAGACCATGTGTGGCCTGGCCGAGCGGATGAAGACCCTTTATGTCACGGGGGAAGAGTCGTTGCAGCAGGTGGCGATGCGCGCCGGCCGGCTGGGCTTGCCCACCGACAAGCTGCGGATGCTGTCGGAGACCAGCGTCGAGCAGATCTGCATCATCGCTCAGCAGGAGCAGCCGCAGATCATGGTCATCGACTCCATCCAGGTGATGCATGTGGCGGATGTGCAGTCATCTCCCGGCTCCGTCTCCCAGGTGCGGGAGGCTGCGGCCCTGTTGACCCGTTATGCCAAGCAGAATCACGTCGCCATCTTCATGGTGGGCCACGTCACCAAGGACGGCACCCTGGCGGGCCCCAAGGTGCTGGAGCACTGTGTCGACTGCTCAGTGCTGCTGGATGGTGCCAATGACTCGCGTTTTCGCACCCTGCGCTCCCACAAGAACCGCTTCGGTGCCGTCAACGAACTCGGCGTGTTCGCCATGACGGGGCAGGGCATGCGCGAGGTGAGCAATCCCTCCGCCATTTTCCTCAGCCGGGGTGAAGAGCAGGCGCCTGGCTCCATCGTCATGGTGATCTGGGAGGGCACCCGGCCACTGTTGGTCGAGCTGCAGGCGCTGGTGGATTACTCCCAGCTCTCCAATCCGCGTCGGGTGGCGGTGGGGATGGATCACAACCGGCTTGCCATGCTGCTGGCCGTGCTGCACCGCCACGGCGGGCTGCAGATGGCGGATCAGGATGTCTTCATCAACGTGGTGGGGGGCGTCAAGGTTGAAGAGACCAGTGCGGATCTGGCTCTCTTGCTGGCCATGGTCTCCAGTTTTCGAGACCAGGCCTTGCCCAAAGACCTGGTGGTCTTTGGCGAAGTGGGTCTGTCCGGCGAGATCCGGCCCGTGCCGTCCGGTCAGGAGCGGTTGCAGGAAGCGGCCAAACACGGTTTTCGCCGTGCCATAGTGCCTTATGCCAATGCACCCAAGCACCCCATCGAGGGGATGGAAGTGGTACCGGTGAAGAAGCTGGCAGATGCGCTTGAGGCGTTGTAACCCCACATCCAGCGTTGTTGGCACAGTGTGAAGATTCAGCAATAAAAAGGAGCGCAAACCGGCGCTCCTTTTTATTGATTCTGGACTGGGGCTCAGGGATGAGGATGTTCCAGGTGCTCGTCCAGCAGTTGCTCCAGTTCACGGTGGAGCAAGTCTTCGTCGCCGACGTTGAGCTCTATCATCCGCTTGAGGTGGGTCGCACTGTCGATATCGATATGGTGGCAGTAGAACCCCAGTTTCTTGCTGGCTTCATGGGTCAGCTCCACCTGCATCTTGATCTCGATGTCACTGCCGCTCAGGACAAAGCCGAGTTCATACTCTTTGTTATCACGGCTCTCCCAGTCATCGGGCCGGATCAGAAGCGCCCCTTGCAGAGAGACATCGACCAGTTGGGTCCGCCATGTTTTATCTCCCTGGACGAGGTCGGCCATGGTCAAGTAGAGGATCCGTGAGAAACGTCGACGCTCGGACATTATCATCTCCTGTCAGCAATAGGGATTAGCGCTATAAGGTCATGACATAGAGTGTAATGCACCTTGCGCATCAGGATCTTGAACTGGCTCCGAAATTGGATATCAAACCCGTTGGGCGCTGAGTGACTCTACCACTTGCAGTGCCTTGACCAGCCGATCTTCCTGTTTGAAGCGATCCTCCAGTACAGGTCCCAACTGATTCAAATCCTCATCAAGCAGCAACATTTGAGCTTCGTCTGCGTTGCTGTACTTGTCGTTGAATTCCAGTGCGAATTCAGTGCATTCCCGAATGTGGGGATAGATGCGCTTGGCCAGTTCCAGCTTGTCACCGCTGGCCTGTTCAAAGGCGGCGACCACATGGTTGTAGATCTCGAAGTGACCGGCGCTGACGTAGTCGACCAGCTGATCGCAAAAGCGTTGCAGCTCGGATGGACTGGGCAGTGAGCGTTGTTTGTTGCGGGCGGGGGTCAGCCCGGCGAGCCGCATGTATTCGACCAGCAGTGCCTGCCTGGCATCCAGCCAGTCATCGATAGCACGGTGTTTTCCTGCCAATGCGCGCTTTGTTTTTTCCAGTTCAGTTAACATAATCCCTCCGTGGGGCATAGGCATGGAGTGCTATCGCTACAGGCCTCCGGCCTTTCTTATTGACTGACGACACTCCCTATAACTAGGGAAAATCCGGTTGACCGTCAATAGGTGTATGGGGATATTGTTACGTCAGGTGGTGTTTTGGCTACAAGACGTCATCATTTGTTCTCCCCTTCCTGTCGCTCACGATAACGAAGTAGCGAGATATGTGACTATTTCCGCAGATCTTGATGAAAACCCCAGCATTCAAGCCAATCTGGCTGATAAAGCCTTTGCCTGAGTGTTTTTTTTTGAATAGAGTGGCCCGGTGCTAAATGCCCGATCATAAAGGAAATGTTATGAACAAAGCTCAACTTGTCGATGCAATTGCAGCCAAAGCAGATCTGAGCAAAGCTCAGGCCAAAGTGGCTCTGGAAGAGATCATCAATGGTATTACCCAGAGCCTGAAAGAAGGCGATGCCGTGCAGTTGGTGGGTTTTGGTACCTTCAAGGTGAACCATCGCGCTGGCCGTACTGGTCGTAACCCGCAGACTGGTAAAGAAATCCAGATTGCAGCCGCGAATGTGCCGTCCTTTGTGGCAGGCAAGGCGCTGAAAGACGCCGTCAAGTAATCGTGTAAAACCCGGCGCCAGCCGGGTTTTTTATTGCCATCGTCAGCGGAATTTGTTTCAGATACACTCAAGATATGGCGTGCGCCGTAGTGAGGTGGATGATGGAACAGAAAAATGCCATTCGGCAGGTTGCCGTACCTTGGGCTCCGTCCCGCCAACTCCCCCCAGGCCTGGTTGTGGCCGAGCTTCATCAGGATATCTGGAGTGATTCCCTGACCGTCATGCTGGGTCGGGCGCGCAGTATCGATCTGCCGCCACAGATCCTGTGTCGAGTCTATTTTCGTCATATCTTCGCCGTTCGGGTCATGGAGGACTGTGATCTGTCGGAAGGCAAGGAGAGCCATGCCATCGAGGAGCAGATCCAGCTCATCACCCCGTCCCGTTTCGCCAGCTGGTTCCATCAGGAGTCGGAGGGCCTGCATCTGGATGAGGATTTGCAGCACTATCGCATCTCGACCTGGGACTACTGTGCCGACGTACTGACATCATTTGCGCCCGAACTGCAGTTTGTGGACAAGGGGGAGTAACTCAGGAGCGATGGCCCCATAGAGAAAAGCGGGTAACACCTGGTGTTACCCGCTTTTTCATTGGTTGGCAGGGAGGTGGCATGGATCAGCTCAGCAAATGATCCTTGTGCAGGCCCAGCACGATCAGCAGACCGAGAAAGTAGAAGGCGCTGAGCTTGATGCCGAGGATGGCCAACAGTCCGGCGCAGAGCCGGACAACTGCCTTGTGCAGCCATGAACCCGTGAAGCGGTACATGATCACTCTACCGATTCGGCGTTGGCGAATTCCGGCACCTTGGCCATGGCATCCAGCACGACTTGAATGCCGGCGCCCGGTTTGCAGGCGTTCTCGCTAAGGTGACGACGCCAGGCACGGGCTCCCTGCATGTTCTGGAACAGGCCCAGCATGTGGCGGGTCATGTGGGAGAGATAGTTGCCTTTGGCCAGCTCCTGCTCCATGTAGGGGAGCATCATTCGCACCACTTCATGGCGGCTCTGGATCTCGCTCGTCAGACCGAACAGCTGGCTGTCTACCTGCGCCAGTATGTAGGGGTTCTGGTAGGCTTCGCGCCCCATCATGACCCCATCCACCTGCTGCAGATGTTCCAGCGTTTGCTCGAGGCTGGTGACACCGCCGTTGAGAGCTATGGTCAGCTCGGGATAATCCTGTTTGACCCGATAGACGCGGGGATAGTCGAGTGGCGGGATTTCGCGGTTTTCACGTGGGCTCAGACCGCTGAGCCATGCCTTGCGGGCATGGACGATAAAGGTATCGCAACCGGCATCGCGCACCTGCTCGATAAAGGCCTGCAAAAATTCGTAGGAGTCCTGATCGTCGATACCGATCCGGGTCTTGACCGTCACCGGGATATCGACCGCATCGCGCATCGCCTTGACGCAGTCGGCCACCAGCGCCGGTTCACCCATCAGGCAGGCACCGAAGCGGCCATTTTGAACCCGATCTGACGGGCAGCCGACGTTGAGGTTGATCTCGTCATAGCCGCGCTCCCGGGCCAGCTTGGCGCAGTGGGCCAGATCCGCCGGATTGCTGCCACCCAGTTGCAGAGAGACGGGGTGCTCCTGCTCGCTGTAACCCAGATAATCTCCTTTGCCATGGATGATGGCACCCGTGGTCACCATTTCGGTATAAAGCAAGGTCTGGCGGGTCATCAGACGGTGGAAATAACGGCAATGCCGATCGGTCCAGTCCAGCATGGGGGCGATGGAAAAACGCTGCGCCTGCATAAAAATCATCCGGGTTGGCTAAACAAAGGGGCGGGATTTTATCACAACGTGAGGCAGCCCCAGAAAATGAATTTTGTCGCCGCGCCATGCGAGGCCCTGTGGTAGTATCCGGCTAATAGAAAGGGTATTTGCGTGATCATGAATCAAGACCAACTTTTACAACGAGCCGAACGACTCTGCGAACAACGCGGGATCCGCTTCACCCCTACCCGGCGCCAGGTATTCACTCTGCTGGCCGCCCACGGCAACGCCATTAGCGCCTATGATCTGCTGGCTCAACTGCAGCAAACCGAGGCTCATGCCAAGCCGCCGACTGTCTATCGAGCGCTCGATTTTTTGCTCGAGCAGGGTTTTGCCCACAAGGTGGAGTCGCTCAACGCTTTCATATTCTGCTGTCATTTTGACCATGCCCATCCGATGCAGTTGCTGATCTGTGACGAGTGCGGGGATGTGGTAGAGCTTCATGATACTGCCATCGATAGCGCGTTTTCCGAGCAGGCCCACCAGCATGGTTTTACTATTACCAATAAGACAATAGAGGCACATGGACAATGTGCTCGCTGTACGCCCACCGTAGGAAGTCAACATGAAGGCTGATTTTGTAAACCCATTCCTGCTTTCCCTGCTCAATGTGCTTTCTACCATGGCACAGCTGGAGCTCAGACCAGGGAAACCCAAGCGCAAGATGGACGAACTGGCGCGCGGCGATGTCTCTGGTCTTATCGGCATGGTCGGTCCGCAGACCCGGGGTTCCCTCTCCATCAGTTTCGAGAAGGGGCTGGCACTGGAGATCATGCGCCGCATGCTGGGTGAAGCGCCGGCGACCATCAACGAAGAAGTGACCGACATGGTGGGCGAGATCACCAACATGGTGACCGGCGGCGCCAAGCGCATGCTGGGAGAGAAGGGCTACGAGTTTGATATGGCGACCCCCATCATTGTCTCGGGCCCGAACCATACCATTACCCATAGGGCCGACGGCACCAAGATCATGATGCCGTTCGAGTCAGACTACGGTCGTGCCACCATCGAAATCTGTTTCGAGTAATGCTATGTGGAAAGCGCTGAAATGGCTTTTCATCGGCTGGGTTTTGCTACTCATATTGTCTGATGTCCAGATCAGCACCTCGCTCTATAAGTACGACGACAACAAGGTGGTAGTGAGTTTTCCGCGCTGGCAGGCAGACAGGCCCTGGGGCACGTTCCAGTGGCATGCCGGTCGGATCGAGACGCACTGGTATGGCCTGGAAGGCAAACCCAAACCGGTAGTCCCGCTGCTTTGATGTTGTGGTGACGGATCAGAGAAAAGAGAGAGGCCAGCATATGCTGGCCTCTTTTTATATCGGAACAAATTGTTGTCAGGCGGCTTCGGCAGCCAGCTTCTCGCTGGAGCGCACCGCCATGCCCAGGCCACAGGCCAGCAGGGTCGGCAGCAACCAGGCCAGGCCCTTGTCAAACAGTGGCAGGAAGGCAAAGGCATCCATCTTCATGCCGGCAGCACCCAGACCATCCAGGCAACCGAACAGGAACGCCACCATCAGGACAGAGCGGAATGCCAGACGGGGACGACCGAAGTATCCCTTCAGGAAGGTGACCAGCACCAGTGCCACTGCGACCGGATAGATGGCGACGAGCACAGGGATGGAGAGGCTGATAAGCTGGCTCAGACCCACGTTGGCGACGATGGCGCAGATGGTACCCAGCAGGACAACCAGCTTCTTGTAGCTCATGCCTGTGAGATTGTGGAAGAAGTCGGAACAGGCGGAGATGAGGCCCACTGCGGTAGTGAAGCAAGCCAGGGTGATGATGCCGGCCAGGATGAACTGACCCGGTTGACCAAACAGGCTCAGCACATAGGCGTTGACGATGGCGCCGCCATTGCTGACGTCGGTGGCAACCCCGGCTGCGGTATTACCCAGCTGGAACAGTGAAACATAGACCACGGACAGGCCGATGGCAGATATAAGGCCTGCAATGGCCAGGTATTTGAACTGGCTCTTGTAGTCGTTGATCCCCTTCTGGCGCAGCAGATCGATGATCAGGGCACCAAACATCAGGGAGGCCAGGGTATCCATGGTGTTATAGCCTTCCAGGATCCCCTTCACGAACGGGCCCTCGAGATAGTCACCGGTGGCGCTCGGTATTGTACCTTGCGGTGCGACGAAGACGCCGACGGCCAGGGTCAGCAACAGAACCATCAGAACCGGCATCAGGTATTTGCCGATGGTATCCATCAGCTTGCCCTGATTGAGGGAGACCAGTATGGCAATGCCGAAGAAGATCACTGTATAGGCGGCAAGACCGGCTTGACCCATATCACCGATAAAGGGCTTGAGGCCCATTTCATAGGCAACCAGACCGGTACGGGGAGCAGCAAAGGCCGGGCCAATGATGATATAGATGGCCACGGCCAGTGCGGTTGCCAGACCGGCAGGCAGCAACTTGGTCATGCCAGCCCAGCCATTGCCCGCTTTGGCGACGGCAATGATGGTGATGAGGGGCAGGCCCACGGCTGTGACCAGGAAGCCCAGCATGGCAAGGGAGAGGTGCTCACCTGCCATGTAGCCTGCCAATGGCGGGAAAATGATGTTACCGGCGCCCAGATAGAACGCAAAGGTCATGAAGCCCAATCCGAGTACATCGGAAAATGTGAGTGATTTCGTCAAGTTCAACCTCGTCTGTCTTGTAAACTATTGCTTGTTATAGTTTTTTATTGGTCAGTGACCGGCGTTGTTCAGGGGTAAAAAAAAGGAGCCCCGCGTGTTTTTTCATCACAACCAGTGGTTTGAGCTGGTCTGGAGCGGGCGCTCGTTTGAGAGTCAGCATAATGGCGTGAAAAAATAGTTCAAGACGAAATTTACATCTTCAAATAGAAGGGGTGGGTCAGTTGGATGTATCTGTCGGAATAGGCTCCCCCAGCAGAATGGATCACAATCTCACCCTGCTCGCACCTGTTTAATCCTCTGCCAAGTAGCAATAAAACACGATTTGCCTCTTTCCCAGCTCTGGTGATAACAGCTGTATAACAAACTCCATGCAGATCATAATCTGCCGAGATGCATAAAATTTCATCGGCCATGGCGGTCGGCAACACCAGCGCGACTTGTCCGACAGGGGTCAGCAAGCGATCGCATGCGGCCAGCAGATCCCGGCTGTCGAGGGAGCCTGTATGTCGAGCCAGTGCCCTGGCCGGGTCGCGCAGAGACTGGCCTGCCCCAAAGTAGGGGGGGTTGGAGACGATGAGGTCATAGGGGGTCGCCTGATAATCCTGAATGGCGCCCCCCATGATGTTGATCCGGGTTGCCCAGGGGGAGGCCGCCACATTCTCTCTGGCCTGAGTCGCTGCATTCATATCCAGCTCCACCGCATCTATGATGCAGTCGGATCTGCTGCGTTGGGCCAGCATGAGTGCAACCAGGCCGCTACCGGTACCTATGTCCAGCACCCGGCGGGTCTCGGCCACCGGTGCCCAGGCGCCCAGCAGTATGCCGTCCGTGCCGACTTTCATGGCGCAGCGGTCGTGCTCGACGTGAAACTGTTTGAAGGTAAAGCCGCTGTTTCGTCCCATCTGACCCCCGTCATATGCCAGTTACACACAAAATGGTCGGCGATTATAGCGACTAAGCCACAGTCACCATAGGAGCCGACGACATAATCGCCTATAATCTGCCGTTTCCTTAATGACCGAGTATTGCCATGAGCCAGTCCTTTGATGATTTCGACCTGCATCCAGCCCTCAACCGGGCCTTGGCCGAGATGGGATTCACCCGCCCGACCACCATCCAGCAGATGGTGTTGGAGCCAGCCCTGGACGGCCGCGATATTCTGGCATCCGCTCCGACCGGTACCGGCAAGACGGCGGCCTTCGTGCTGCCTGCCCTGCAACATCTGCTGGATTTCCCGCGCCGCAAGCCGGGCCCGTGCCGCATGCTGATCCTGACCCCGACCCGCGAGCTGGCGTTGCAAGTTACTGCCCACGCCAAGGCGCTGGCGGTGCACACCAACCTCAGCATCGAGACTATCATTGGCGGCGTCAGCCACGAAGAGCAGCTGCCTGCCCTGACCAAGACCACCGACATAGTGGTCGCTACTCCGGGCCGTCTGCTTGAGTACATAGATAAAGAAGAGTTCGAGAGCCACGACATCGAAGTGCTGGTGCTAGATGAAGCGGACCGCATGCTGGACATGGGTTTTGTCAAGGATGTGAATCGGATAGTGGCGGAGGCGCGGTATCGCAAGCACACCATGCTGTTCTCTGCGACCCTGGAAGGGGCCGGGCTGGAGAAGTTTGCCAACGAGATCCTCAACGAGCCGGTTGAACTCCATGCCGAGCCGCCCCGCAGCGAACGTCGCCCAATTACCCAGTGGGTACATCTGGCCGATGACGCCGCCCACAAGCTGGCCCTGTTGATCCACATCCTCAAGGATCCGGAAACCCAGAAAGCCATCGTCTTCGTCAGAACCCGCGAGCGCCTGGCAGAACTCTCAGGCCAATTGCAGGCTGCGGGTATTCCATGTGCCTGGATCCGTGGCGAGATGGAACAGAGCAAGCGTGTCGAGTCGATCCGCAAGTTCCATGCAGGGGAAGTCCCTTTCCTCGTTGCCACCGACGTTGCCGCCCGTGGCATTGACCTGCCCAACGTCAGCCATGTCATCAACTATGACATGCCCTATGGTACAGACGTCTATGTGCACCGCATCGGCCGTACCGGTCGCGCCGGCAACCGTGGCTGCGCCATCAGCCTGGTGGAAGCCCACGACATGGGCATGGTCGCCAAGATTGAGCGTTACACCGAAGAGCGTCTCAAGCGCCGGGTGATCGATGAGCTGCGTCCCAAGCACAAAGAAGCACGAGTGCCGGTGAAGAAGAAAAAGCCGAAGGATGGCAAGAAGAAGAGTGCCAAGAAGAAAAAGAAGTAAGCCATACCTGCAGCAACGGCCATCCTCGGATGGCCGTTTTGCCAAGTGGATCCTGGATGGGAGAGTAGCGCGGAAATCGCGCGCAGAAAAAAGCCGACGCATAGACGTCGGCTGATAAAAAGTGCTTACAACAGAGGATTCACGTATTCAGACCCGGGGATCCTGAATTTGGTTCCCTCTTTCTGTAATTAATTTTCGGCACGTTTAAACATCAGGGTATGAGCGTCAGACTCTTCTGGCACGAAGTAGTAACCATCGACGTTGAAACCAGTCAGTTGCTCAACCTCGGTCAGCCTGTGTTTGATGATGTGGCGGGCCATCATGCCGCGCGCCTTCTTGGCGTAGAAGCTGATGATCTTGAACTGGCCATTCTTCTCGTCCTTGAACACAGGGGTGACGATCCTGCCCTTCAGTGCTTTCGGTCGTACCGACTTGAAATACTCGTCAGAGGCCAGGTTGATCAGCACCTCGTCCCCCTGCGCTGCCAGCGCTGCATTGATGTGCTGGGTAATCACATCCCCCCAGAACTGGTAGAGGTCCTTGCCGCGACTGTTATCGAGCCGGGTCCCCATCTCCAGCCGATAGGGCATCATGAGATCGAGCGGGCGCAGTACGCCGTAGAGGCCGGAGAGCATGCGAAGGTGCGCCTGGGCAAAGTCGAAATCCCCGTCGCTGAAATCTTCTACCGCAAGCCCTGTGTAGACATCTCCCTTGAACGCAAGCAGCGCCTGGCGGGCATTGTCCGGATGGAAGTCAGGTTGCCACTGGGCAAAACGGGCGGCATTGAGGCCGGCCAGCTTGTCGCTGATCTTCATCAGGCTGGCGATTTGATCTGGGCTCAGCTGGCGGGCCCGGGTGATCAGCTCAGCCGAGTGATCCAGCAATTGGGGTTGGGTGAAACGGGAGGTCACCAGAGGTGACTCGTAATCCAGCGTCTTGGCCGGGGAAACCACAATCAGCATAACGATCCTTTATAGCGGTGACACACGCCCCTCATTCATCCAGGGTGACGTTGTCGAGTGTGCCTGCACCCATCTGCTCACGGCCGGACAGCTTGATCAGCAGTCGCAGGTCGTTGGCCGAGTCGGCATGGGCAAGGGCCTCACTGTAGCCAATTTGGCCGGCACAAAACAGGGTAAACAGCGCCTGATCGAAGGTCTGCATGCCAAGCTCGGTGGATTTGGTCATCACCTCCTTGAGACGGTGAACCTCACCTTTGCGGATGATATCCGTGATGAGCGGCGTGTTGAGCAGCACTTCAAAGGCCGCGAAGCGGCGGCGACCATCCAGGCTTGGCACCAGTTGCTGGGCGACGATGGCGCGCAGGTTGAAGGAGAGATCGAACAGTAACTGACGGTGTTTCTCCTGCGGTACCAGATGAAGGATGCGATCCAGCGCCTGGTTGGCATTGTTGGCGTGCAGGGTCGCGAGGCAAAGATGGCCGGTCTCGGCAAATTGCAGTGCGAACTCCATGGTTTCCTGGCTTCGGATCTCGCCGATGAGGATAACGTCAGGTGCCTGGCGCAGGGAGCTCTTCAGCGCCACATCGAATGATTCCGTATCTATGCCCACTTCCCGCTGGGTGATCAGGCTGCGGCCGTGCTGATGCACGAACTCCACCGGATCTTCCACCGTCAGGATATGGCCATCCGCATTCTGGTTGCGATAGCCGATCATGGCTGCCTGAGTGGTGGATTTGCCCGTTCCGGTGGCACCGACGAACAGCACCAGGCCGCGTTTGGCCATGGCCACCTCCTGCAAGATGGGCGGCAGGGTCAGTTCGTCAAAGGTTGGAATGCGGGTCTCGATACGGCGCACCACCATGCCCGGCAGCTCCTGCTGCCAGAAGGCACTCACCCGAAAGCGTCCCAGTGCCTCGCGGTGGATGGCGTAGTTGCCCTCCTTGGTGCGGATGTAGCGCTCGAAATGCTCAGGGCTGAGCGTCTCCCTGACCAGGTTCAGCGCGCTCTGCTTGTCGAGCGCTTCGCTGCCGAGGGAGAACAGATGCCCGTTGATCTTGAGGGTGGGGGGCGTACCAACCGTGATGAACAGATCCGAGCCTTTGCGTGCGACCAGTTCGACCAACAGGGCATCCAGATTCATAACGACTCCTTCCTTAGATTCGTTTTCCGTTGTGGTTACACGCTATTGGGGTCGACCGCCTTGGCCTTGGCATCGAGTGAGGCGACCACACCACGGCTGACCAGCTGCTTGAGGCTCTGATCCATGGTCTGCATGCCATGGGTCATCCCGGTCTGGATCACGGAGTAGAGCTGGGCGATCTTGTCTTCCCGTATGAGGTTGCGCACAGCGGGTATGCCCATCATGATCTCATGGGCCGCTACCCGGCCGCCGCCTATCCGTTTGAGCAGGGTCTGGGAGATAACCGCCCGCAGGGATTCGGAGAGCATGGAGCGCACCATGTCTTTTTCCGCACCTGGGAAGACGTCGATGATACGGTCTATGGTCTTGGCTGCCGACGAGGTGTGCAGGGTGCCGAATACCAGGTGGCCGGTCTCGGCCGCCGTCATTGCCAGACGAATGGTCTCGAGGTCACGCATCTCGCCCACCAGTATGATGTCCGGGTCTTCCCGCAGTGCCGAACGCAGGGCGTTGCTGAAGCTCTTGGTGTCCCTGTGAACTTCCCGCTGGTTTACCAGACAGCGTTTGTTCTCGTGCACGAATTCGATGGGGTCTTCGATGGTGAGTATGTGGTGATGGAAGTTCTCGTTGATGTAGTTGACCATGGCCGCCAGTGTGGTGGACTTGCCCGAGCCGGTCGGCCCTGTCACCAGTACCAGGCCGCGCGGGTATTCGGAGATCTTGCGGAAGATTTCGGGAGCATCGAGATCCTCCAGGCTCAGCACTGTGCTGGGGATGGTACGGAATACGGCCCCCGAACCGCGGGATTGCTGGAAGGCATTGACCCGGAAGCGGGCCAGATTGGGGACTTCGAACGAGAAGTCGACCTCGAAGTTCTCTTCCAGTTCCTTGCGCTGGTGGTCGTTCATGATGTCGTAAATGAGGGCATGCACTTCCCTGTGTTCCAGGGCGGGCAAATTGATCTTGCGAACCTCACCATCAACCCTGATCATCGGGGGAACCCCGGCCGAGAGGTGTAGATCCGAGGCTTTATGCTTTACACTGAAAGCCAATAACTCTGTGATATCCATAGACTTGTCATTCTCCCATCACAAGATCACTAACGAAATATGAGCCAGATTGCCCAGCACCTGCTTCAGGTAAAGGAACGTATTGTACAGGCCGCTCGCCGGGCGGATCGCTGTGTCGATCACATCAACCTGCTTGCGGTCAGCAAAACCAAGCCGCTTGAGGCCATTCGCGAGGCTTATGCCGCCGGTCAGCGACGCTTCGGTGAGTCCTATGCCCAGGAAGCGGCGACCAAGATAGATACACTGCGCGAGCAAGCCGTCTGTACAGACATAGAGTGGCACTTTATCGGCCCCTTGCAATCGAACAAGTCCAGGCTGGTGGCCGAACGGTTCGACTGGGTACAGAGCGTGGATCGTGACAAGCTGATCGAGCGTCTCAACAACCAGCGTCCAGCCGGGTTGGCGCCGCTAAATATCTGTCTGCAAATCAATATTAGCGGAGAGAGCAGCAAATCCGGAACGTCGGAGCAAGAGATTTTCCGGCTGGCCGAGCTGGTCTCCCGCAGTGAAAGGCTGGTATTGCGGGGGCTGATGGCCATTCCGGAACATACCAGTGACGAAGCGGTATTGGCTGCCCAGATGGTGCGTATGCAGACTCTGTTCACCGAGCTTGCGCAACAATACCCGAGCGTCGATACCCTCTCGATGGGGATGACCGAGGATCTCGAACTGGCCATCGCCCATGGCAGCACCATGGTGCGGGTCGGTACCGCCATCTTCGGTGCCCGTGACTATTCATAAGCAAGACCACCTGATGCAATATGGAACCCTCGCCTTTATCGGCGCAGGCAGTGCAGGTGTTTGCAGCCATTTCATCCACAGGAGTGTTTGATGCAGCAGAGAATCCTCGCCTTTATCGGCGCAGGCAATATGAGCCGCAGTATCATTGCCGGCCTTGTCCAGGCGGGTTATCCGGCCGAGCGTATTATCGCCGCCAATCCCAGCCGCCCCAAGCTGGATGCGCTGGCAAGCGAATATGGCATTCGCATCACCCAGAATAATGCCGAGGCGGCCCGCGAGGCCGACGTCATAGTGCTGGCGGTCAAGCCCCAGCTGATGGCGGGCATGCTGAGTGCGCTGGTCGGTGAGCTGGGGTCCCTTGAGGGCAAGCTGCTCATCTCCATCGCGGCCGGCATCAAGGTGGCCCGTCTTGGCGAGATGGCGGGCGGTCACGCTCGCATCATCCGCACCATGCCCAATACCCCTTCTCTATTGGGGTTGGGCATGACGGGTCTCTATGCCCCACCTGGGGTTGAGCAAGCCGACCGCGACGTTGCCGAGCAGATGATGCAGGCCGTGGGCAAGACCCTCTGGACAGCGCAAGAGTCCGGCATCAATGGCGTGATAGCGGCGGCCGGCAGTGCACCTGCCTACTTCTTCCTGTTCATGCAGGCGATTGCCGAAGAAGCGGAGGCCATGGGCTTCAACCCCGAGCAGGCCCGCCTGCTGGTGCAGCAGACAGCCCTTGGCGCCGCCGCCATGGTGGAGCAGAATCCCGATTTGTCGCTGCAAGCCCTGCGCGAGCAGGTGACCAGCAAGGGGGGTACCACAGCCGAGGCCATCAAGACATTCCAGGAACAGGGGCTGATGCCGCTGACCGCTCACGCCATGCAGGCAGCCGTTGCACGGGCTGCCGAGATGGAAACTCTTTTCTGAACACTCTTCTCTTACCGCTGGAGCTCAGATGAACACCGCTTACTTTCTGATTAACACGATTTTTGATATCTACCTCATGGTGGTGCTGCTGCGCGTCTGGTTGCAGTGGGCCCGCGCCGACTTCTACAACCCCATGAGCCAGATGGTGGTCAAGGTGACCAATCCGCTGGTGATACCGCTGCGCCGGGTCATTCCTGGCTTCGGTGGGGTGGACATGGCCTCGGTGCTGCTGGCGATTATCATTGCCTTCGCCAAGCTGGCGCTGCTCAAGAGCATGAACGTGCTGCTGGCCGACTGGCTCACCATCAGCCTGTTTGCCGCCCTGACAGTGCTGAAAAAAGCGGGTTCCATGATCTTCTGGGTACTGTTGATCCGTGCCATCCTGAGCTGGGTCAGCCAGGGTCGCAACCCCATCGAGCACGTGATGCACCAGCTGACCGAGCCCTTCCTTGCCCCTATCCGCCGCATCCTGCCGGCCCTGGGCGGGCTGGATCTCTCCGTGCTGGTCGCCTTTATCGGGCTGCAGGCCATCAACTATCTGCTGGGTGATCTGTTCGGCCAGCTGTGGTGGATGATTTGATGCCAGCCGTCCTGCGGGAAGGGGATGAGCTGATATTGCATCTGATGATCCAGCCCAAGGCGAGCCGGGATCAGATCGTCGGATTGCACGGAGACGAGTTGAAAGTGGCCATCACGGCGCCGCCGGTGGATGGCCAGGCCAACAGCCACTTGATCAAGTACCTGGCCAAGCAGTTCAAGGTGGCCAAGGGACAGGTTCGCATAGTGCGCGGGGAGCTGGGACGGCACAAGACGGTTGCCATCGAGTCGCCCAGGCAGATCCCCGCCGAGATCCATGCCCTGCTGGAGACTCAGGGATAACACGAGAAGGATGACACCATGAAAACAGCCTGGATAAGCTGCCTGCTGGCACTGCTGATGACGTTGCCGCTGCGGGCGGAACAGATGAAGGAGCTGGGGCCCTGGCAAGTGCACTACAGCGCCTTCAACTCCAGCTTCCTTACTCCTGACGTGGCCAAGGCCTACGGTCTGGAGCGCAGTCGCTACAACGGCATCATCAATATCGCGGTGCAGAACAAGCAAGGGGTGGCACAGGCGGTGGGGATCACGGGCGAGGCTAAGAACCTCACCGGCACCCTGCGCACCCTGACCTTCCAGGAGGTCAAGGAGGGGGACGCCATCTATTATCTGGCTGTGCTGCCCTATCGCAACCAGGATACCTACCAGTTCACCTTGAAGATCATGGGGGAGGGGCAGCAACAGACGCTCACCTTCCAGCAGACCTTCTACGTCGACTGAGGCAAGTGTCTCGCTCGATAAATGAAAAAGCCCCGAACTCAGGTTCGGGGCTTTTTCATTCGGCTGATTCAGCTTGCGGGCGTGAAGTCGTGGATCTCCCCTGGTCTCGGGTTGAAGCGTGGATCCTGATCCTGATGATGCGTCGCCCACTCCATGGCCTGACAGAAGCTCTCCTGCTTGGCAAATTCGTCGCGCATCTGATCGATGGCCCGCTCGGCCTGGCGTCGCTCCATCTTGCTGGCATTGCGATCGCTGAATTGCTGGTGCTGGGTCAGCATCCAGTCCGTGAACGCCTGACGGCATTGTGACTCGCTCGCAGCGTGGGCAGGCAGTGTGACCAGCAGGGGGATCATCAATAAGAAACGCATAACAAACCGGATAAGAGAGTGGGGGTTGATGGAAAGGGCGGCATTTTATGCCTAAAACGTGAGCATGAACAGCCCTGAATGGGGGCCAGTCAGGCTGGCCCCCGCATGATCAGTGCTTGATGAGGTAGAGCTGGCGGCTATAGGCCACGTCTTCCGGGTTGTTGATGGGATACCCCTTGAGCCAGGGTTTGATCAGCCGTGCATTGGTGTACTGATAGATGGGGGCGATCGGCGCCTCATCTTGCAAGATGGACTCGGCTTCGTCGAACAGGCGGGCTCGCTCACCGGGATCCCGGCTCTTGGCCGCTTGAGTCAGGATCTCGTCGTAGCGTGCGTTGGCAAAGCGGGCCATGTTGCCACTGTGTCGGGAGCCCCACAGGCTGAGGAAGGCGGAAGGATCGTTGTAATCGGCCACCCAGGAGGAACGGATCACCTCGAACTGACCGCTCTGGCGGCTGTCGAGATAGGTTTTCCACTCCTGATTGGTGAGCTCGACTTGCGCCCCCAGTTTCTGCTTCCACAGGTTGGCGATGGCCAGTGCCATCTTCTTGTGGATCTCGGCGGTGTTGTAAAGCAGGGTCAGCTTGAGCGGCTTGGCCGGGCCGTAACCGGCCTCCTTGAGCAGCGCCTTGGCCTTCTCATCTAGCGCCTGCTGGCTGCTGCTGGAGAGCAGGTTGGCCTTGGGTTCAAAATCGGCCGTCACATCCGGCGTGAAGCGATAAGCCGGTTTCTCGCCAGTGCCCAGTACCTTGGCGGCAATGAGGCCGCGGTCGATGGTGTAGGAGAGCGCCTTGCGCACCCGCACATCGTTCAGCGGTGGCAGCTGGGTATTGAAGGCGTAGTAGTAGGTGCCGAGTTGATCCGGGGTATGGACCTCACCCGGGATCTGCTGCATCAGCTTGTGATACTACTCCTTGGGGAAGGATTCCGTGATGTGCAGATCCCCTGCCAGGTAGCGATTGGTGGCAGCGGTTTCCTGGTTGATGGGGACGAAGGTGACCTTGGTCAGCACTGTATGAGCCCTGTCCCAGTAATGGGGATTGGGGGCCAGCTCCAGCTTCTCGTTCACCACCCGTTGGCTCAGCACGAAGGCGCCGTTGCCGACCAGCTTGCCCGGCTGGGTCCACTGGTTGCCGTACTGTTCCATGCTGGCCTGATGCAGGGGTGACAGGCTGGGATGGGTCAGCAGGCTCAGGAAATAGGGGACTGGCTGGGAGAGGGTCACCTGCAGCGTGTGCTCGTCAAGGGCTTTTACCCCGAGCGCCTCGGGCGGCAGCTTGCCAGCCACTATCTCGTCCACCTTGGTGAAGTGAGCCAGCTGGGCAAACCAGGCGAAGGTGGCGGCCTCCTTTGGATCAACCAGCTTGCGCCAGCCGTAGACGAAGTCGGCAGCCTTGACCTTGTCACCGTTGGACCAGCGTGCATCCGGTCGCAAATGGAAGGTAAACTGCTGATTGTCCTTGTTGTCCCACCGCATCGCGACGCCGGGCAGCACCTTGCCATCCGGTCCCTGGGTCAGCAGTCCCTCGTAGAGGTCTCGCAATACCTGCAGTTCGGGCAGGCCGACCAGCTTGAGCGGGCTCAGGCTTGCCGGTTCATCTTTCAGGTGACGCACGACGGCCTGTTCGGCGGCGAGTTGGGTGCCGGGCGGAACATCGGCGGCCTGGACACAGGCACAACCCAGCAGGGCCAGCAAGGGACTCCATCCTTTCATGGTTAATCCTTCAAATAGTGTGAAGCGGGGAGAAAACTCGGCGAGAAATGATCGCCGGCAGACGGGAAATCATGATATCCCCTTTGCTGGTCAGACCGCCAGTATGAGTCCCGGTATTTCAGGGACGGTATGGAACCTTATTTGACCCGCTGATCTGCGATCAGGGGAAGAGGAGTGAACGATGAGAGCATGGATCCTGCTGGCCTTGGCCATCAGTCAGGGCGCCTGGGCGCTGGCGCCTTGTGAGCGCGAGACTCAGGTCGGCAGCTGGTGCGAGGTGAACATAGATCAGTTGCATCCAACCCAGGGCGGTGTTGGCCAGATCCAGGTCGACAATACTCAGGCAGAACTGGCGGGCAAGAGCGCTAAGCGGCTTGATAAAGTGATGAAAAAGAAAGAGATCCCCATCGTCATAGCACCGGATGGCGGCTACTGGCTGGTGGACAGGCATCACCTCACCAAGGCGCTGTGGCAACTGGGGGTGAAGCAGGCCAGGGTCAAGGTGATAGCGCGGCTGCAGGACAAGTCCAGCTTCTGGAGCCAGATGCAGGGCAATCACTGGGCCTGGCTCAAGGATGAGAAGGGGTCCCCCCTGACACCGGAGCAGTTGCCTGCCCATATCGGCGACTTGCCCGATTACCCCTACCGGACTGTGGCGGGCATGCTGCAGGATGCGGGCTATTTCGAGAAGCGGGATCAGGTCTATTTTGTCGAGTTTGCCTGGGCCAGCTGGCTCGGCCAGCAGCTGAACTGGCTACCGGTCGATGGCGCCAGCTTGATGGAACGCCTCAATCAGGCCAAACGGCTGGCGTGCAGCAGCAAGGCCAGTGATCTGCCCGGTTATCCCGGCAAGCAGTGTCGGGTCAACCAGTCACGCAGCGGCAGCTGAATCAGGGGAACAGCAGGTCGAGTAAGGGGTGCCCGGGCGCCCCTTACTCGTGTTTTTACTCCTGTTCGGCTGAGCGCCAGCGAGCGGCGGCCTGTTCCAGCAGCGCCACCTCTCCTTGCTGGATCAGCGGCAGCAGGGCTTGCACCTGCTCATCCGGCCAGTCCCACCAGGCCAGCGCTTGCAGCCGTGTTGTTTCTTGCACAGCAAAGCGCTGGCGGATCACCCTGGCGGGCGTACCCGCCACCATGCAGTAAGGTGGCACGTCCTGTGTCACCAGGCTGCGGGCGGCGATAATGGCGCCATCCCCGATAGTGACCCCCGGCATTATCATGGCGTCCATCCCGATCCAGACATCGTTGCCGATACGGGTATCGCCGGCGGGGCGGTAGCTGCGCTTGAGGGCATCCAGATCGGCAAACGGATAGGTGCTGATAAACGCCGGGTTGTGAGTGTGGTTGCCTCCCATGATGATCTTCACGCCCGCGGCGATTTGCACATAGTCGCCGATATGGAGCCTGTCTATGTGCCAGAGCGGCTCCCAGCCGGTGTCGGGTGATAGGCTCCAGCTGTCACCGTGCAGATAGCGCACGGCCTCCTCTTCAAAAGGACCGTCCCAGGCCCCCGAGTAGTAGCTGTGCTGCCCCTTGAGGCGGATGTTGGGATTGGTCACCGTCAGATGCAGGTACTCGACCTGCGACCAGTGTTGGCAGTGCTTCATGGCTGTGTTCCTCGTTCAATGGATAAAGGGATAAATGGCGCGAGGAGCGCAGCTAATAGATCCAGACCAGCAGGCGGGGCACGCACAGTGTCGAGCAGCCCAGCACCTGGGGTAAACGGGGTCGCAACATGAAAAGGGGATCCTGACAGTGGAGGCCAGATGATGGGACCGGATGGTAAGACATGAGAAGGGCGATGCCAACCGGTTGAACGCCTTGCTGGTTAAATCCTGCACAAAAGGTCCGGTTGATATTCATTCTCAACTGGGCATGATAAGGATCCCACCCATAGACTCGGGAGATCAGCATGACCCATCATATCTGGCAGCGTTACATGCTGGAGGCGGAAAACGCACTGGGCGCGGGGGCGCTGGGTGCGGCCATTTGCCTCTATCAGCAAGCCCTTGCCGAAGTGTACGAACTGGCCAGCGATGATCTGGATGAGCTGGCCAGCATGCGGGTGGCAACTTGCCATCGACTGGCGGATTTCTGGCGCGCCATGGAAGAGCCTGCCTATGAGCTGCGCTACCTTAAACTTGCCTCCGAGCTGGTGACGGCACTGGTGCCCCAGTGCCCGAACCGGGAGTGCGAGTCCCTTGTCAGCGAGCTGGGTTGCTGCCAGGCGGCGCTCATCTCCTTCCTCAAGCGCCACCCCAATCCCGAGATCGCCCGACTGATCCAGCTGCAGGACAAGGTACAGGGCTGCGAGCTGATAGGCCGGTTTCGTCTGAACTGAGGATCAGGCCCTGGGTTTGAGCCTTTGCGCGATCCTGTGTTGCGCCTCTTCCCCCTGCAAGGCGAGGGAGAAGGCGCGCGCCTCCAGATCGATGACGAAGTGCACCGCCTGTTTCAGTTCCTGTTTGAGCAGTGCCTTGCTCTTTTGCAGCGCCTTGGGCGGCTTGGCCGCCAGCTTCAATCCCTGATCCCGAGCCAGTGCCAGCAGCTCGTCGGCGGCAACTACCCGGTTGGCCAGACCCAGGCGCAGTGCTTCATCAGCATCGATGGCCTCGGCCAGCAGCAAGAGTTCCGCCGCCTTCAGATGACCCACGGCGCGGGGCAGCAGCAGGCTGGAGGCAAACTCCGGCACCAGCCCCAGTTCGACGAACGGCAGTTGCAGCCGGGCATTATCCCCCAGATAGACAAGATCGCAGTGCAGCAGCAAGGTGGTGCCGATCCCGACGGCAGGGCCACCGACGGCGGCGATGACGGGCTTGGGAAAATCCGCCAGTGTGTGCAGGAACTGCAGTATGGGGTCATCGGCATCCAGGCTGGATTTGCCCATAAAATCGGCCAGGTCATTGCCGGCGGTGAAGCAATCGCTTTGTCCCTGTATCAGCAACACGTGTACGGCGTCATCTTGTGTCGCTTGCCGCAGTGCCTGAGTGAGCGCACGATACATGTCGGTATTGAGGGCATTGCGCTTGTCGGGGCGATTGAAGGTCAGGGTGAGCAAGCCATCCTGCTGCTCGGCAACGATAATGGGGTCCATGTCTAAATCCTTGTTATCACAGGCTGCCAAAAGATTACTGCTGCGGTAAGCTTCACGGCGTTTAATAACATCATAAAAGGATTTCAACCATGTTTAAACGTGCGTTTTACTCCCTGCTGGTGCTCGGTCTTGCCGCACCGGCCCTGGCCAAGGTCGAAGCCGTCGATGGTTATGTGCGGCTGTTGCCTCCGGGATCCCCCAATACCGCGGCTTTTCTGGTGCTGAAAAATGACGCCGACAAGCCGGTGAAGCTGGTGGCCGCGGCCTCGCCCGAGGTGGGGCGCGCCGAGCTGCACACCCATCTGCATGAAAATGGCGTCATGAGAATGCGCCAGGTCGAGAGCATAGCGATCCCGGCCAAGGGGGAAGTGGCACTGAAACCCGGCAGCTTTCATGTGATGTTGTTCGAGGTACGCGAGTTGTCACAAGGCACTCCTTTCCCGCTGACCCTGACCATGGATGATGGCCAGACGCTGGAATTGAGCCTGCCAGTGAAGCCGATTGAACCCATGGCAGGGATGCAGCACTGACATTAATGGACGCTTGTTCAGCTTTTTGCACTGTGTATTCCCGCCACACTGGGTAAAATGATGGCCTTTCCAGTCCATAAGAGAGTGAAATGATGAAGAAGACCTTGATTGCCGGTTGTGTGCTGGCCCTGTTCAGCCAGGCTGCCATGGCCGCTGATGACTGGCGTATCGCTGCCGGTGCCGATGTATGGAATGCTCAGGGCAGCGGCCAGATTGACGGTATCGGGGCCAACGGCAGCTATGACGAGAACTACAACTGGAGCGGCTACCTGCAACTGGAGCACGGTATCATTCTGCTGCCCAACGCCAAGTTCGAGATCTCCGATTTCGGTACCAGCGGTGGTGCCCTCAACAACGATCTGACGGCCTACGACCTGAGCCTCTACTATCGCCTGTTCAACAACGACCTGTTCCAGATCGATCTGGGCCTGACCGGTCGTCGTTACGATGGCGATTTCAACACCCAGCACTACTCCTATGACAAGGATGTGCTGATGGCTTACACAGGTGCTGAAGTGCGCATTCCGGGTACCGGCTTTGCCGCCTTTGGCGATGCCCGCGTGCAGGATGCCGACAACTATGACTACCGTCTGGGTGGCTCCTACAAGTTCGCTGCCGTACCTCTCAAGGTCCGTGCCGGCTGGCGTGATGCGAGCATGGACTTCGATCGCGTTGATCAGCGTGTAGATGGCTGGTTCATCGGCGGCGAATTCACATTCTGATCTGACTGACAGGAGCTGATAATGGGTCACATCATAGTGACGGGGGCCGGGTCCGGTCTGGGCCGAGCCCTGACCATAGGACTGGTTGAACGGGGCCATCAAGTCTCCATGATGGGGCGTCGTTATCAGCGACTGCAGCAGCAGGAACTGCTGCTCGGGAGCGCCGTGATCGGCATAGTCGCCGATCTGGCGCACCACGAAGACGTGGATGTGGCGTTTGCCGCTGCCGTGGAATGGGGTGGTCTGCCGGAGCTGGTGCTGCACTGTGCCGGCACCGGCGAGTTCGGCCCGGTTGGTGTCTACACCGCCGAGCAGATCCGCCGGGTGATGGAGAGCAATCTGGTCTCCACCATACTGGTGGCCCAGCAGACGGTACGTCTCATCGGCGAGAGGGGCGGCGTGCTGGCCAATGTGCTCTCCTCCGCTGCTCAGGTAGGCAAGGCCAACGAGAGTCTCTACTGTGCTTCCAAGTGGGGCATGCGCGGCTTTCTGGAGTCCTTGCGTGCCGAGCTCAAGGATTCTCCATTGCGACTGGTGAACCTCTATCCGAGCGGGATCCGCAGCGAATTCTGGGACAACACGGATCACGTCGACCCGAGCGGTTTCATGACACCGGAAGATGCGGCCGCCTATATGCTGGATGCGCTGGAAGCCAGAAGCAGCTGTCACGTGACCGACCTCTTTATCGGTCGCAACTAGGCCCCATTGTCAGCCAGTACGCCACTGCTGTGATGCACTTCCAGGCCCGCTGCCCACCTCTGGGCAGCGGGCCTTATCACAAGCGCCCAGATGGCGCATCGAGTTGCCTCACGTCAAACACGGGCTGCTTCTCCTCGAATTACTTGCTTCCCACCGCCTGCCAGGCGCCCGTTCAACCCCTTCCCGCTACGCCAATCTCACCAACATCATTTGCACGCCTGCTGTTTATGGCGGGCTCACCAGTTCCTTCATCAGGTCTTTCAGCCATATCAGTGCGGGTTGCTGTGCATGCACCGGGTGCCAGACGCAGTTGAGGTGGTAATCCGGTACATCCGCAGGCAGGGGCAGGCTTTTCAGCGGCCAGTGGTTGGCGAGCAGTTCGGCCACCATGCTGGGCAGCACCAGCAGGTGGTCGCTCTGGCTGACGATGGTCGCTGCCGACATATAGCTCTGGCTGTTGACCGAGATGGTGCGGCTGTGACCCAGGGTGCTGAGGTAGCGATCCAGACTCGCCTCCGAGGTGCCCAGCGGCGAGTGGAACACATGGGGCATCTCGATAAGCTGCTGCAAGGTGATCCGCTCCTCCTCCAGCTCCAGGGTGGCGCGCACCAGACCGGCCAGGGGCTCGGTGAGCCAGGTCTCCTTGCCCAGATACCTCGGCACCTGCATGTATTCGTCAAACCCCAGCACCAGATCGATCTCGCCGCTCGCCAGCTCAGCTTCCGGCAGCGTGTCGCGCAGTATGCGGATCTCTATGGTGACGCCGGGTGCCAGCTTCTTGAGGCGCTGCATAAGCGGCGGGATCAGCACGCACTCCACATAGTCAGTGGTGCAGAGCACGAAGCGCCGTTTGGACTGGCTCGGTTCGAACACCTCCTCGTCGCTCAGCTGTTGCTCCAGCAGCCGCAGCGCCTGCTGTACCCCCAAATGCAGTCGCTGGGCGCGGGGGGTGGGCAGCATGCCTTGCGGGGTTCGGACCAGCAGCGGGTCGCCAAAAAAGGTGCGCAGCCGGCCGAGGGCGTGGCTCATGGCGGGCTGACTGATAAACAGCGCTTCGGCGGCGCGGGTGACGCTGCCCTGTGTCATCAGGGCGTCAAAGGCGAGCAGCAGATTGAGGTCGAGCTGGTGCAGTTTCATGGAGGGATTATTTGCCTTGTTTATGGGACAATCCATCCTATTCATTTGATGGATGTGAGCGCAACTTCTTACACTGCGGCCACACTCATTTTTTCCCGGGTGCGCCAGGCGGTTGCGCAGCCGATGACCAACTGGTGGGCCGTCCGGCACGCTGCCGGGGCGATCGACCGCCCGTTTCCCCTCTTACCGGCCCAGTGAGGCCCGCAAGGATATTGCGATGAGCATCAAGACTATTGACTCCACCCCTGCTGCTGACGGTTTCACCATGCCCGCCGAGTGGGCACACCAGCAGGCCGTCTGGATGATCTGGCCGTTTCGCCCGGACAACTGGCGTGAGGCCGGTCGCTTCGCGCAAGCCACCTTCGCCAAGGTAGCCGATGCCATAGGGCAGGCCACTCCTGTCTTTATGGGCGTGCCCGCCCAGTTTATGGAGCAGGCCCGCGCCATCATGCCCGCTCACGTGACCCTGGTCGAAATGGCCAGCGATGACTGCTGGGCCCGCGACACAGGCCCGACCATAGTCACCAACGCTGCTGGCGAGTGCCGTGGCGTGGATTGGGGCTTCAACGCCTGGGGCGGCCACAAGGGCGGGCTCTACTATCCCTGGGATCAGGATGAAAAAGTGGCGGCCCAGATGCTGGAACAGCACGGCATGGATCGCTACGACGCGCCGCTCATTCTGGAAGGGGGCTCCATCCACGTCGATGGCGAAGGCACCTGCATGACCACAGCCGAGTGCCTGCTCAACGAAAACCGCAACCCGCACCTGACTAAGGAGCAGATCGAAGCGCACTTACGCGACTATCTGGGCGTGAAGAGCTTTATCTGGTTGAACGAAGGCGTCTACATGGACGAAACCGACGGCCACATCGACAACATGTGCTGCTTTGTGCGTCCGGGTGAAGTGGCCCTGCACTGGACTGACGATGAGAACGATCCCCAGTACGCCCGCTCCCTGGCCGCCCTCAAGGTGCTGGAAGCGGCGGTGGATGCCAAGGGCCGCAAGCTGAAAGTGTGGAAGCTGCCCCAGCCGGGCCCACTCTACTGCACTGAAGAGGAGTCTGCCGGTGTCGAGAGCGGTACCGGTGTGCCGCGCGAAGCACAAGGTCGTCTGGCCGGTTCCTATGTGAACTTCCTCATCACCAACGATCGCATCGTCTATCCGCTGCTGGATGCCGCCACCGATGGCGAAGCCCAGCGCATTCTGGAAGAGATTTTCCCGCAGCATAAAGTCGTCGGCGTACCGGCTCGCGAGATCCTGCTGGGCGGTGGCAATATTCACTGCATTACTCAGCAGATCCCTTCTGGCAAATAAGAACCGGGTGACGCTCCTGCTGCGAGGTCGTGATCAAGGCTCATGTGCTGCTTGCTTATGTGAAACCGAGGGCTCACGTATGTTTATACGCTCCGGTTCCTGCGCGGCTCTTCACCTTGCTGACGGCCTCTCGCGACGGGTCGTAAACCGGTTTACGCCAGCCGAGGTTGGTATTCAAAACCCCACGCCGTGGGGTTTTATCTCTTGCTTGCGTGATGGTCTAAGGCGCTGATGCGGCGACCATCATTACAAAAAGTCACCCTTTTACAGGAGATCCAAATGATCGAAGTGACAGAGGTTTCCATTGCCGAGCTGCGCGGTGCGCTCGAATCAGGCCGCACCACAGCGGTCGAACTGGTCAAGGCCTATCTGGCCCGGATCAAAGCCTACAATGGCCCCGAGACTGACACCAAACTCAACGCCGTCGTGGTACACAACCCCGACGCGCTGAAAGAGGCGCAAGATTCTGATGCCCGCCGCGCCCGTGGCGAAACCCTGAGCCCGCTAGACGGCATCCCCTACACCGCCAAAGACAGCTATCTGGTCAAGGGGCTGACCGCCGCCTCCGGCAGCCCGGCCTTCAAGGATCTGGTGGCCCAGCGCGATGCCTTTACCGTTGAACGCCTGCGCGCCGCCGGTGCCATCTGCCTTGGCAAAACCAATATGCCGCCGATGGCCAATGGCGGCATGCAGCGCGGCGTCTACGGCCGTGCCGAGAGCCCCTACAACGCCGACTACCTGACAGCGCCGTTTGCCTCCGGCTCCTCCAACGGTGCCGGTACCGCCACCGCCGCCAGCTTCTGTGCCTTTGGTCTGGCGGAAGAGACCTGGTCGAGCGGCCGTGGCCCGGCCTCCAACAACGGCTTGTGTGCCTACACACCATCCCGTGGCGTCATCTCGGTGCGCGGCAACTGGCCGCTGACCCCGACCATGGACGTGGTGGTGCCCTACGCCCGCACCATGGCCGATCTGCTGGAAGTGCTCGATGTGGTGGTGGCTGACGATGCCGAGACCCGTGGCGATCTGTGGCGCATGCAGCCCTGGGTCAAGATCCCCAAGGCCTCAGATGTGCGTCCGGCTTCTTATCTTGAGCTGGCAGCCAAGCCTGATGCCCTCAAGGGCAAGCGCCTCGGCGTGCCGCGCATGTTTATAAACAAGGATGAACTGGCCGGCACCAGCGATAACCCCGGCATCGGTGGCCCGACCGGCCAGCGGATCCATACCCGTCCGTCGGTGATCGCCCTGTGGGAAGAAGCACGCAAGGCGCTGGAAGCCGCAGGCGCGATCGTTGTCGAAGTAGACTTCCCGCTGGTCTCCAACTGCGAAGGGGACAGACCCGGCGCGACGACCGTGTTTAATCGCGGCATCGTGAGTCCGGAGTTTCTCAGCGACGAGCTGTGGGAGCTCTCCGGCTGGGCGTTCGACGACTTCCTGCGCGCCAACGGCGATCCCAAGCTTAATAAGCTGGCGGATGTTGATGGCCCCCAGATCTTCCCCCACGATCCGGGCACCTTGCCGAACCGAGAGGGGGATCTGGCGGCCGGCATGGACGAGTACGTCAATATGGCCAAGCGCGGCCTCAAGCGTTTTGACGAGATTGCCTCCGTGCCGGACGGCCTGCACGGTCTGGAGAAGACCCGCAAGCTGGATCTGGAAGACTGGATGGACGAGCTCAAACTCGACGCAGTGCTCTTCCCCACAGTCGCCGACGTCGGCCCGGCGGATGCGGATGTGAATCCGGCCTCCGCCGATATCGCCTGGAGCAACGGCATCTGGGTCGCCAACGGCAACCTCGCCATCCGCCATCTCGGCGTGCCGACCGTTACCGTCCCCATGGGGGTCATGGCAGATATCGGTATGCCGGTGGGGCTGACCTTCGCCGGTCGCGCCTATGACGACAATAACTTGCTGTGCGTTGCCTCGGCCTTCGAGTCCACCGGCAGCAAGCGTATGGTGCCGCCGCGGACACCGCCGTTGGGGTGATTGCCATTTGGAGTTAAAGAGCCTGGGTTGTCCGGTGATAATAAAAACCCACCCGCATTGCGGGTGGGTTTTTATTTTTAGTGCAGGGCGACTCGAGAACTAACCATACTTTGGCGATTGACTAATTGGCGAAAAATTCGGGATGTTTACCGTCCCACTACATTCATCTAAATGACGGTGATATACGAATTTTATCCAGCAGCTTCTGCTTGACAGTGCATTTGGTTGTTATCCATAGCTAATGGACGTTTGAGCCGGCTTTACAATAATTGAGATCTCGATATTTGTATGGCATCTTATTTTCGATTATAAACGCGAAAATCCTTATGCGAAAGCCAAGGTGTAGAATTAGAATAACTGATTTGCTCGAACTGAATCCCATCTTTAAATGTGACTTGGAATACTGAACGTTGATCTTCCTCAGTGGTATCAGTGCCAAAAACGATGCCGCTTAAAGCGTTGCCAAATTTAAGGAACTGGTTTTCAGTAGAGTCAATATACATTAAATAGCGGAATTCATTTTCATCTCGCCAATCCAAAGATTTTTCAAAAATCAGTTCATTGTTGTATTCGTCGATGTGTTGACGAACATATTCTTTGATTCCAATCTCTTTTAGCAGTGGATAGTTCAAAGTGTAAGGGCTCTTAAATATATCCCCTTTCAATAAAGTGTTTTTGTATTTAATGTCACTTGCATATAAATCTGCTATAGAGCTATATTGTTCTTTTAAAAGAGTTTCAATGCGTTGCCTATCGAATATTAGACAGGCGCCTTTATGATTGTTCCCATATTGAGCCCACATTCTTGGCTTTGCAAAGCCCCTAAGATATATATCATTCAAAAAATCTTTTCCTAAATGTGGCATGTCTTTGGTAAAACAAAGAACCTTACATTTTGTTTTTATTTCGTTTGATATTTCTTGCCATAACTCAATTAATTCATCATGAGAAGGCGATATATGTTCTAAAATATGGAAATCAAATTTCCAGTTTTTTGACTCCTTGGGGTCATTGGTTCCTCGTAGGGAGTTAAACATTAGTGTTCTGTCTTCTAAAATGTAATTTATAGCTGTGTGAGTACTAGTGTAGTGATACAAGTACTTATTATGATCTCTCAAATGTTGAAACATATATCGCCTTTAGAGTTACAAAAATTGTTTAATGAAGGGGATTATAATGCAGGAATGATGCAGGGCAGTAGATTAGAGAAGCGGATTCTGACGATCGAGAAAAGGGCCGTAGGTTCGAATAGCGAAGCGTATTCGGACGATCGCGAAAGGTGGCCGAGAAGCCGCTGGTATCCAGAGTTTACTGTCGGTCTTGCCGTAACTCGGTGCGCGGCGGTATGCGGACGATTACGCTGCGCTAATCGTCCCTACGTGGTTTGGGGCTGGCCTGCTATATCGTGTCTTGCGGGATTGGTGACGACACCCCCTCCGACGTCCCCCAGACTTCACCTTCTCTTCACACAACCCCATTTTCCCCTCACAAATCCCCCGTATCTTCTGCCCACTGCGTAAAGGGCCCGGCTTGTCACAGGGGTGACGAGGGGCGCTTGTATCGAGGGAGCAAGATGATGAAAGGTTGGATACAGTGCGGGCTGGCCGGAGCTGTGGTGCTGGTGGCGAGTTTCTGGGGCGGCAGCGTGCATGCGGCGGCGATCTCCCTCACTCAGGTGAGCGGCCCAGTGTATGTCGTAGAGGATAACTACTACGTCAAAGAGAACTCCATGGTCTATTTCGGGGCCAAGGGGGTGACGGTAGTGGGGGCGACCTGGACGCCGGATACCGCCCGCGAGCTGCACAAGCTGATCAAACGGGTCAGCAACAAGCCTGTGCTGGAGGTGATCAACACCAACTACCACACGGACAGGGCAGGGGGAAACGCCTACTGGAAGTCCATCGGTGCCAAGGTGGTATCGACCCGCCAGACTCGGGAGCTGATGAAGAGCGACTGGGCCGAGATCGTCGCCTTTACCCGCAAGGGGCTGCCGGAGTACCCGGACTTGCCGCTGGTGCTGCCGAACGTGGTACACGATGGCGACTTCACCCTGCAAGAGGGCAAGCTGCGCGCCTTCTACGCGGGCCCGGCTCACACGCCGGACGGTATTTTTGTCTACTTCCCCGACCAGCAGGTGCTCTACGGCAACTGCATCCTCAAGGAGAAGCTGGGCAACCTGAGCTTTGCCGATGTGAAGGCGTATCCGCAGACGCTGGAGCGACTCAAGGCGATGAAGCTGCCCATCAAGATTGTGGTTGGCGGTCACGACTCGCCGCTGCACGGCCCAGAGCTTATCGATCACTACGAGACGCTGATCAAGGCCGCCCCGCAGGCATAAAGAGCCAGGGCGCAGAGATCACAAGAAGCGGCGCACCCTTGAAGGGTGCCAGCCAGAGAAAACGCCCGAACGGGCGTTTTCCTGTTTTCAGCGCACCGGATTTTCTGTGGCTGATTTCCGAGTCTTGCCGGTCGGCAGCTTGCCCCCGGCATTAAGGCTGTTCAAGCCGGGTGCGCTTTCATAAGATGGATTTCTCTCTGGCCAGGCAGCAACAAGTGACTGTTATGCAATATAAATCCCTCGAGCGGCTGAAGCAGGCCTTTATCACCGGCATGTGGGCCTCGCTCGCCAGTATCATCATTGGTTTCGCCTTCAAGGTGTGGCTGGCGCAGTGGGTGGCCAAGGGGGACCTGGCGCTGTTCAACAGCGTGGTGGATTTGATCTCCCTGTCGCTCATCCTGATGACCGGCTTTCGCTCCTCCATGGTGGTGAGCTACTCCCAGACCAAAAACGACAGAGACATCATCAATATCTTCCGCTACTTCCTCATCGGTATTGTGCTGCTCACTTGGGGGATTGTGATCCCCTATATAAAGCACGGGCTCCATATCCGGGTGGAGTACCTGCAACTGGTGGGGATCATCTTCGGGCTGGGGCTCAAGGTCTACTTCACCAATCTGGTGGCCATGTACCGCATGTATGACATTTCCAACAAGGTCACCTGGCTGGAGCCGCTCGCCAACGCCCTGATGTTTATGGCCTGCTACTTCGGGCTGGGGATGGATGCACTCTCGTCGCTCTTCTACGGGCTGACGCTCTCGTCGCTGGGCATTGCCCTCTATATGTATCTCTATCGCCGCCGGGACATCGCTACCCGACCGCTCGCCAAAGTCGAACTCGGCCCCGAGATGCGCAGCTATGTGAAGAAGAGCTTTACCGCCTCGCTGGAGGCGGGGGCCAGTATCCTGATGATTTACATTACCGTGCTGCTCACCATACGCCACTTCAGCATCGACGAGCTGGGGGATTTCCAGGTGGTGGTGCGCCCCATCTTCACCTATATGACGCTGCTGTTTGTCTTCCCCATCTACCGCTTCGTGCTGCCGGAGCTGGCGGTCAATCTGCGCAACGGCGATCACCGCCAGATAAGGCTTATTCGCCGCTGGATCTTCCGTCTCTCCGCCATCGTCAGTCTGGTGTTCTTTGTGCTGATGCTGCTGGCGGGCAAGCCACTGGTGTTGCTGCTGTTCCCCGTCGACTATGTGGGCGCCGTGCCCGTGCTGTTCCATTTCTCCATCTTCTTCATCTTCATGATGCTCAACGGCTATCAGCTCGCCTATATCAAGGCCCATGGCCACTTTACCCAAAGCCTGCTGATCCGGCTGGCGGGCATAGTGGCGCTGGTGGCGGCCTACTATCTGGTAGCCCGCTTCACCACCAATGTGGTGGCCATTATCGTGGCACTCGGTCTCGGTTATATGGCGATGTTTATTCTCTCCACCCTGGCGGAGCGGCAGATTTTGCGTTCCCTGCCACTGGTACTGGCGACCCGCTAGGTGCCAAGTCACCAAGCATAGCGCTGGCCCTTGTCGGATAACAAAAAACGCCCATGCGGGCGTTTTTTATGGGCGGCGTTGAGGCGGCTTAACGCTGGCCCTTGCCACTCTTGTTGCCGCCGAGGGCCTGCTTTCTGGCTCTCTGTTTCTGGGCGGCCTTGCCGTTGCGGCGCGGCTCGGGTTCGAAGCGGGTGAGGTCGGGTTCGAAGCCCGGGAACCACTGCTGGGGCAATCGGGTGTCGAGTACCGCTTCCACCTTCTCCAAGAGCGGGGCATCTTCCGGGCTAAATAGCGTGATGGCCAGCCCCTTGTTGCCTGCGCGGCCGGTACGACCGATACGGTGGACGTAATCTTCGGCCACAAAGGGGAACTCAAGGTTAATCACATAGTTGAGATCCAAGATATCGAGGCCGCGGGCAGCCACGTCGGTGGCGACCAGCGCCTGCAGGGTGCCGGCGCGAAACGCCAGCAGCACCTTTTCCCGCGCGCCTTGCGACAGATCGCCATGGAAAGCCAGCGCATTGATGCCCGCCTTGCCAAGCTGCTGGGCCAGCTTGTCGGCCCCCTGCCGGGTGCGGCTGAAGATCAGCACCGGTGCCCAGCCCTTCACCTTGATCAGGTGCTCCACCAACGCCAGCTTGCGCTCGCCATCCACCGCATAGACCCGCTGCTCCACCTCGGCCGCCGTTGTGTTGCGCGGTGCCACTTCGATCAACTCCGGGTCGCGCAGCAACACACTGCTCAAGGCATAGAGGTTGTCATCGCAGGTGGCCGAAAAGAGCAGGGTCTGGCGATCCGCAGGTATCTGTTTCAGCAGTGCCTTGATCTCGTCCATAAAGCCCATGTCGAGCATCCTGTCCGCCTCGTCAAACACCAGATGGCTGAGGTTATCAAGGCTCAAGGCCCCCTGGCGCAGATGATCGAGCAGTCGACCCGGGGTAGCGATCAGCAGATCCACCCCGGCTTTCAGAGCATCGACCTGCGCTGCAATGCTGACCCCGCCGTAGACCAGGGCGCTGGTGAGACCCGTACCTTGCCCGTAGCGCACCACGCTATCAAAGACCTGCACCGCCAGCTCGCGGGTCGGCACCAGCACCAAGGCGCGGATGGGGCGGGCGGTGTCGTTCGCCGGGTGTTGCATCAGTTGCTCCAGCAGCGGCAGCACGAAGGCGGCGGTCTTGCCGGTGCCGGTCTGGGCCCCCGCCATCAGATCCCGCCCCGCCAGAATGACGGGGATGGCGCGGGCCTGAATGGGGGTCGGCGCAGCATAACCGAGCTCGGTCAGAGTCTGCTGCAGACGGGGGGAGAGGGCCAGTTCGGCAAAGGAGGCAATGGACATAGGGGCACCAGTGTGGGGTTATCGTGGCCAGGGCCAAGATGGAAACAATCGTAGTGGCCGGCATGGTAACAGAAGCGGGGGCATGGGCAGAAGGCGGGGAGGGGACTGGGCTCTATCCCTCGCCATATCCCCTGCTCGGGCTCGGGAGCTGCGCCATGGCGAGCAACTCCCTGTGCTGGTTAACGGCAGTGAAACACCTCTTCCAGCGCATCCACCACGGCGCGCACCCGGCTGGCCTTCTGCAGGTCGGGGTGGAGCACCAGCCAGATATCGACCGGATCGCTGAGGGCGGGCAGCACCCGTACCAGCTCGGTTTCTTTGTCTGCCAGAAAGGTGGAGAGCAGCGCTATCCCCAGCCCCTGACGGGCCGCCGCCAACAACAGCAGCTGGGCATTGCACTGCAGCACCACGTTCGGCTCGTGCAGCGGCTCCCCGCACAGGCTGTGCCAGTGGCGGGAGACCAGCTCTTTTGCAAACAGCAGCAGGGCGTGCTGGCTCAGGCCCAGGCCGCACTTGGGCGTGCCGTGTCTGGCCAGATAGTCGTGAGAGGCGTAGAGCCCCATCTCTATGGTGGTGAGGCGCTTGATCACCAGCTCGTCGTTGTCGGGGCGCAGGCCCCGAATGGCGAGATCGGCTTCGAGACAGGCGATATCACTGACGTTGACCGCCGTCTGCAGGCTGAGACGAATGCCGGGATGGCGCTCTCGCAGCAGGGTGAGGGCGGGCAGCACGAAGGCCTGTGCCAGGGTGTCGGTGGTGGCGATGCGTACCTCGCCGCACAGGCTCTGATCTCCGGCGCTTGCCTTGCGCTCTATGGCCTGGATGGCCTGCTCCATGGCGCTGGCATCGGCCAGCATGGTTTCGCCGAGCGGGCTCAGATCATAGAGTTTTGGTGTGCGGATAAAGAGTTTGGAGCCCAGGTTCTGCTCCAGCGCCGTGATGCGTCGCCCGACGGTAGCCTGATCGACCCCCAGCACCCCGGCCGCGCCGCGCAGTGTGCCCTGTCTTGCCAATGCCAGAAAAAAACGCGCGTCATCCCAGTTGATCATCGAGCCTCCCACTCAAGTTCCCCCCGCTGGGGCGAGCCCATTAGAAGCCAGCACAGGCGGGATCACAAGCCAAGTGTGCCCTGGTGTGCGTGCAAATAGATGCCGAACGCATGCATTATTGAAGCCGCATGATGCATTTGTGCTGCTGTCGGCGGCGCTGTGCGGGCGCTATCATGGCCGCCTCTCACCAGCGGGGTTTGGCCCCGTGCCCATCGGAGCCGTGCATGTCATCACCCTTGTCTACCCCCGGGCCCTGCCAGTCGGGCGCTGCCCATGGCGCCATTCTGCTGTTTCTGCCGCTGGCCCTGATGTCGGCGCTGCTCAACAGCAGCGTGCCTACGCCGCTCTATCCCCACTATCAGCAGATGCTGGCGTTGAGCGATGTGAGCCTCACCCTGATTTATGGTGGCTATGCGGCTGGCGTGCTGATCTCGCTGTTCGGAGTGGGCAATCTGGCGGGCCGGGTGACAGACCTGCGTGCCATGATATTGCCTGCGCTGCTGGCGGTGTTGGGGGGAGCCCTGCTCTTCTCTCTGGCCGATTCGTTCTGGTCGCTGCTGCTGGCGCGGGTCTTGGCCGGCATTGGCACGGGGGCGCTGACCGGCGCCGCCAATGTGGCCTTGCTGCGCTTCGGTCCCCGGGATGGCGGCAAGCGGGCGGCGCTCAGTGCGACCCTCTCTTTCACCGCCGGGCTGGCGCTTGGCCCGGTATTCAGCGGCTTGGCGCTGCAACTGGACTTTTATCCGACTCAACTGCCCTTCCTGCTCATCATGGGGCTGGCGACCTGCGCCATGGTCGGCGTTGTGCTGAGCTGGCCCGCCAGCGCACGAGCGCAGCCGCCAGTGGCATCGGGGCAGGGCAGGGGCTCCTTGGGGGAGGGGCTCAAAGCCACGGGGGCGGCGTTCTTCCTCTGCGCCCTGGCTCTGTTTACCGCCTGGGCGGTGGCGGCCAGTCTGCTGGCAATCGGCCCCAAGGTGGCGAGCCAGTTGCTGGGGATGCGGGATCTCGGCCTGTTCGGCTATCTCATCGCCGCCTATCTGGTGTTCTCCGGCCTGTGCCAGCTATGGGCTCGCCGCCTCGATGCCCGCCACACACTGCAGAGCGGCTGCCTTGCCCTGGCGCTCAGCGTGCTGCTGTTTACCGGCGCCGTTCACTATCAGTCGTTGTGGCTGGCAGGGTTCGGGCTGTTGGTGTCCGGTTATGCCCAGGGCGCCGCCTTTGTCGGCAGCGCGACTTTGGTCAATCGCATTGCCCCCAGCGCCAGCCACGCCCGGCTGGTGTCGCTCTTCTATGTGATCGCCTATGTGGCCAACTGGGTACCTGTGCTGCTGGGCTGGGTGAGCGACAGCGTCGGCCTGCTGGCAGCGGTGGATGTACTCGCCCTCGGCTCTGTTCTGATCAGTCTTGGGCTGGCCTGGGGTGTGTCGCGAACCCGCTTCGAGCGAGCCGCGGCCTGAGCCAGTTATCCGCCAGCACTTACTCCGCCACGACTACCCGTTTGGCATCCAGGTGGTGCATCCATTCCCGCAGGATCAACAACACGGCGGCAAAGTGCCGTCCCTTGGGCAAGTGGGCCGCCGCCAGCGGGTCCCCTTCCACCATGGCGGCAAACTGGCCGAACAGCTGCTCTATGCTCTCCCGGCTCAGCTCATGGCTGCCGAGCTCGCCAGCCAGCGGGACCGGGCTGTACAGCGTCACCAGCTCGTGGGCCGGAATGCGGGCCGCCAGCGGCATGAGCGCATCCTCCACCACCATGATGGCCCGTTCCAGTTCGTGCGCCGTCGGCGGATCCTGGCGAAATGGCCCCGGTGTCATGGCGTCGAGACCAAATGCCAGCTTGTAGGTGATGGTGATGCCGTCGGCCTGGGTGATCAGCACCTTGCTGATCTGTTCACCCAGATTCAACGCCAGGGTGGGGGCTTAGGGTCTGGTCATGTTGTTTCCTCTGTGATCCCGTCACGGCAAAGCCTATCCATACACCCGCCAGCATGGACTGGCGAGTGCTTTTCTGTTCCCCCCATACAGGTGAAACGGCTTGCAATGCTGATGATAGGTGGCATTCTGGATGTCTAAATGGCTGTTCTTGTTCATCTATCACGATTCAGGAGTTCTGATATGGATATTCGCACCGCTCCCCGGGCCCTTGCACTCGCCCTCCTGCTGGCCAGCGGCATCGCCGCCGCCAACGAGGCACTGGTGATCCAGACCGATTTTGGCCTCAAAGATGGCGCAGTGTCAGCCATGAAGGGGGTTGCCTTCGGTGTGGACCGCACTCTGCCGCTCTATGATCTGACCCACGAAATACCGGCTTACAACATCTGGGAAGGGGCTTACCGCCTCTATCAGACCCTGCAGTATTGGCCCAAAGGCACTGTGTTTGTCAGCGTGGTAGATCCCGGTGTGGGCACAGATCGCCACTCTGTGGTGCTCAAGACCAGGAGCGGCCACTACATAGTCACCCCGGATAACGGCACCCTGACCCTAGTGGCCGAGCACTTCGGCATAGACGCTGTGCGTCAGATCGATGAGAAAACCAACCGCCTCAAGGGATCCGAGAAGTCTTACACCTTCCACGGCCGCGATGTTTACGCCTATACGGGCGCACGGCTTGCCTCCGGTGCCATCAGCTATGAGCAGGTGGGCCCGCTGCTGCCCGCCGAAGTGGTGAAGATCCCTTACCAGCCGGCTGTGGCCGAGAAAGATGGCACCCTCAAGGGCACAATCCCGATCCTGGATGTGCAGTACGGCAACGTCTGGACCAATATCGACGAGACACTGCTGACCCAGGTGGGGGTCAACAAGGGGGACAAGGCCTGTATCAAGATCAGTGAAGGGGATGTGGTCAGGTATGACGGCAAGGCTCCTTATGTCAGCAGCTTCGGCGACGTGCCGGAAGGCCAGCCGCTGGTCTACCTCAACAGCTTGTTGCAGGTCTCGGTCGCCCTCAACATGGACAGCTTCGCCGCCAAACATCAGGTGCAGTCGGGTGCCAACTGGCATATCAGTTTGAAAAAGTGCTCATGATCATCCGCTGACACACATAAAACCGGGCGCCTTGGCGCCCGTTTTGTTGCTGCTTACCGCAGTGCGGCGGGAGGCGGGACTTCCGTGTAGCGCCCGTCAATCTCCCGCTGATAGTAGTGGCCGTCTCTGACGTAGTAGCGGCGACCATCCAGATCCAGCGGGATGAGGTGGGTCTCCGTTTGCACCAAGATGGCCTGAGTGGGTGGCGTGACCACCACATAGTGGCTCTCCTGTTGCTGGTAATAGATGCCGCCGAGCACATAGTAGGTGAGCCCCGCCAGCAATATGGTCTCCACCCCGCTAGGCAGCCTGTCGATGCGATGGCCCGGCGCTGGGGCTGACCAGGGGCCTGCGTAGTGACCATGGCGGAGGGCGGAAGGTGGCATGTCTCGTCCCGGCGGGCCGCCCGGTCTGCCCATCTCGCCCGGGCCCGCGAGTGCAGGAAGGGTGATGAACAGCGCCAGCGCCCACGGCCAGAAGCGATCCTTGTTCATCTTATTGGCCCTTGAGCGGGGCAGTGGTGGGCTGGGCCCGGATGGCTTGCGGCGGCAACTCCCGCACACTGATCATCACCTCATAGCGTTTGTCTGTCTCGGCGGCAGGGATGTTCTTGAACAGCTCCTGAGCAGTCGCCTGGGGATCCTTGCTCTGCTTGCTGGCCTGATAGAGTACCGAGGGTGGCGGCATATGAGCGCCGGGGCGATCGGGAAGGGGAGGCTGTATGTCGCTGGCGTGCACAAACAGGCTGCCGAGCAGCAGGGGCAATAAGAGGGCTTTGCATGACATGGGATGACTCCATCCGGGTGAATATGGCCCATCAAACGCCACACCCATGCTGCGCTCAATCGCTTTTACACACCCTTTTCACCCCCTTTACAGTTGTGACAACGGGCGCCTGGGCGCCCGTTGTGTGTCATGAAACCGGGTCGGCCTCAAAACTCGTTGGAGAGCGCCTTGTAACCTTTGACCAGGTCTATGTTGGTGTGAGCCACATCTTCGGAAAACTCGGTGGCATCCACAGTGACTCTGGGGATCTCGGCCAGATCGCTCTGCTGGTTGATGCGGGTCGTGGAGGGCACATAGAAGCCGGGGGGCAGATCGCAGCCATCCACCACAGAGTTGTGGCGCACCACTGAACCTTCACCTATATGGCAGTTGAACAGCACGCTGTTGAAGCCGATGAAGACCCGGTTACCGACTTCGCAGGGGCCATGCACTATGCTGCGGTGGGCGATGGAGGTGTACTCGCCTATGGTGACGGCAGCGCCGGACTTGGAGTGGATCACCACCCCGTCCTGAATGTTGGAGTTGGCGCCGATGACAATGGGCTCCATGTCGCCATTGGCATCCACCTCGTCGGCGCGGATCACCACATAGGGGCCGACAAACACGTTTTCCTTGATGATCACCTTGCCACAGATGATGGCTGTCTTGTCGATATAGGCGGACTCGTCGATGACCGGCAGGTGGCCGGATGGATTCTTGCGGATCATGTTGCATCCTGTTGAAGATGAAATCGGGATGGGGAAAGGGCGAGGCATGAGGGCCTGCCGGTGGGTCAGCTTACGCCTGTGGAACGGGAGGGGGAACCCTTTACTGGTCTGACCCCCAGGGGCGCGCTGTCATCTTGCCGGGGTGTTCCCTCTTCTCAAAATATGGGAGCATGACGTCTGCCGACGGGGCTGCGCTGCCGCGTTGGCACTCTTTTGATATAACGCTGGAACCCAAGATGAAGAAGATTGTTGTGCTGCTCGGCACCCTGCTGCTCTCCCCTTTGTACTCTTCTGCCGTACAGGCCAAGGGGCAAGCGGGCGAGTTTGACTATTACGCCCTGGCGCTCTCCTGGTCGCCGGAGCATTGCGCCATCAAACCGGCCGATCGGGATCAATGCTCCCGCCAGCTGGACTTCGTGTTGCACGGCCTCTGGCCCCAGTACCAGCGCGGCTACCCGAGCAGCTGTTCTCGCGAGCGGCTGGATCCTGACATGGAGCAGCAGTTTGCCGGGCTCTACCCCAGCCGCTTTCTTTATCGCCATGAGTGGGAGAAACACGGTACCTGCTCAGGCCTCAGCCAGCGCCAGTATCATCAGCTTGCCAGCGACCTGCGTCAGAAGGTGAAGATCCCGGCCGCGTATCAGTCCCCTGCCGAGCCTCTGCGCAAAAGCCGCTTCCAGCTCAAGGCGGATCTGGCCAGTGCCAACGACTGGCTGGCGCCAGACAACATCACGGTTGCCTGTGCCGACGGCGGTCGCTTCCTGCGGGAGGTCTACATCTGCATCAACAAGGAGGGGACGGATGCCGTCACCTGTTCCGACGAGATGCAAAAGCGTGAACTGCGATCCTGCGGTCAGCCGGACTTCCTGCTGCGCAGCGTGCGCTGATCACTCGCTATCTTCATCGGGCCCCTTGCGGGCCTGATGTTCAAATACCGCCATAGGAAAGGAGTCTGGGCAATGACCGACATGAAACAGTTCTCGGCACAGGAACGAAGCTTGCTGCTAGGGGTTAAAGGGGTGGGTCCCACCGTCATAGGGCGGCTCGAACAGCTGGGTTACCACACACTGAGCGAGCTGGCCGGGGCGGATACAGCCCATATAGTTCAGCTGGTGGCCAGCATGCTGGGGTCGACCTGCTGGCAGAACAGCCCGCAGGCCCGCGGCGCCATCGATGGCGCCATAGCGCTGGCGCGCAGCCAGGTCGCTGCTGTTTCGGACTGTACGCGGGGTACATAGCCATGAACCTGTTTGCAGAGCTCGGGATGCGTTATCCCATCGTTCAGGCCCCCATGGCGGGAGTGCAAAACAGTGCGCTGGCGCTGGCCGTCACCGGTGCGGGTTGTCTGGGCTCCTTGCCGGCGGCCATGCTCAGTTCGACTGACCTGCGAAGCGAGCTCGCTCGGCTTGCCGCCAGCGGTCTGGGGCCATTCAACATCAACTTCTTCTGCCATCAGCAAGGGGATCCAGATCCCCAGCAGGTTGCACGCTGGCAACAGGCGCTGGCGCCTTTTTATGCCGAGTTCGGTGTGAGTACCGATGCTGCATCGAGTGGGCCAGGGCGTGCCCCGTTCAACGCCGAGCATGCCGCCATCCTGACCGAGTTCAAACCCGCGGTAGTCAGCTTTCATTTCGGCCTGCCCGAACCGGACCTGCTGGCCCGGGTGAAAGCCACGGGAGCAAAAGTGTTTGCCAGTGCGACCACGGTAGCAGAAGCGAAGTGGCTGGCCCGCCATGGCGCCGATGCCATCATAGCGCAGGGACTGGAGGCAGGCGGCCATCGCGGCCATTTCCTCAATGAGGATCTCGCTTGGCAGCAAGGTACCTTTACCTTGCTGCCACAAATAGTCGCGGCGGTAGAGCTGCCCGTCATCGCTGCCGGTGGCATAGTCGATGGCAAAGGTATCGGGGCCGCCCTTGCGTTGGGCGCCAGCGCCGTCCAGATGGGAACTGCCTTCCTCTGCTGTCATGAGGTGACGACCTCTGCCCTGCATCGCGCCGCGATTTATTCTGCCCAGAGCCAGCACACAGCCCTGACCAAGGTGTTCAGCGGCCGCCCGGCCCGAGGGATAGTCAACCGGCTGATGCGGGATCTGGGCTCGCTCTCGGATCTGGCACCTGACTTCCCCCATGCCAGCAGTGCGCTGGCACCGTTGCGTGCGGCAGCTGAAAAGGAGGGTGATAGTGGCTTCTCGCCATTGTGGGCGGGGCAGAATGTATCGGGTTGCCGTGACCTCCCGGCCGCCGAGTTGATCGCAGCATGGGTGAAAGAAGCGGGCCTGGCGTGATCGCTTCTTTATATAGGTAGATGAGCGGGAGGGGCGGCATGCAAGGAGTGGCACTTCCACTGGCTAAACGTGGGGCACTCATGATGCCAATAGTGCCGTTTTACGGCATTTCTGTGGATAAGTTTGTACAAAAGCTGTGGTTGGTTATGAATAACTAAAAAAGTGCCGATTTTTGCAGTTTTATTGCATTGAGGGCCTTGCCAACGCGATCAATCTCTCTATAATGCGCCACATCGACAGGGCAAGCGGCAACGCAAACAACCTCGTCGATAACCTCGAAAAGCCTTTGAAAATA